>CAZQBR010000161.1:0-1656 GCA_964591975.1 uncultured Dehalococcoidales bacterium | reverse complement strand
GATAAGAAGGAAGTAGGGCATTACATGGGATACGATGGTGATTACAAGTTGTCGCCACGTATCTCATCTCTAATCGATGACTATATAGAGGATGCTCATTATCTTATTGAGCCGTCGTATTCATACGTTATCAAGGATGTCGAGCGGGTTCAGAACTCCATAATTGTTATTGAAGGCTCAAACATATTCAAAAGCAGGAACATCGCCCGATTGTTGGAACACTGCCCTAAGGTGGCAGTGTTTATAGTGACAATAGGCAGGCACTTAGAGGAAGAAACCCATCGATTGGCTCAGGATGGGCTTATACTTCACGCTGCTGCGATGGACGCAATAGGGTCAGCTGCTGTTGAGGAGGTGATCGGCTTTGTCCAGAGCAGGATAGAGGAGATGGCTGGTGCTCAGGGGCGTGTCAGTAGCCGGCGCTTTAGCCCCGGCTACTGTGATTGGGATATAACTCAACAGGAAGCGCTCTTCCGGATTGTAAGTGGCGGTGCGGTAGGAGTTCGACTGACCGAGAGGTTCCTGATGATTCCTCAAAAGTCGGTATCGGGCATTATTGGGCTTGGCCCTCCCAACGAGAATGTGGCGAATTATAACCCATGTAAAACCTGCAAAAAAGATGATTGCCCGAGCAGGAGAATAGGATAAAAACATGATTCGAAGAGGATTAACTGGGGGTAGTTTCAAACCCCTAACAGAAGAAGCTATTGCTAAAATTCACCAAACGGCTATGCGGGTAATTGAGGAGGTAGGTTTTGAGGTGAATTCGGAGATCGCGCTACAACTCTTCGAAGGAGCTGGGGCTTTGGTGGATCAGGAGAAGCATCGGGTGCGCCTGCCTCGCGAAAAGGTCATGGAACTCATTCAGATGGCACCTTCTGAGATCAGGCTTTGTGGCCAAGATGAGAAGCATGATATCCTCCTGGGTGGGCAACGGGTATACACAGGAACTGGAGGCACTGCCCTCTATGTATATCACCCTGACACTGGCCAAAGGCAACTGGCTAGCCTGAATGATCTGAAATACATCGCCAGGCTGGTTGACGGGCTGGATAATATTCACTTGTTCATGCTACCTACTTATCCCAGCGAGTTGCCCGTAGAGCAGATAGATGTAAACCGTTTCTTTGCCGGACTGGACAACACCACCAAGCATATTATGGGAGGTGTCTATACCCTCGATGGAGTGAACCAGGTGATACGTATGGCAGAAATCATTGCCGGCTCCTCTGAGAGACTTCGCCAGCGTCCTCTCATTTCTATGATAACCTGCAGCATAAGCCCTCTAATGGTAGATAAGCAGTATGGTGATCTGGTGCTGACTATTGCCAAAAGCGGCATTCCCCTGGTATGCCCTGCTGAGCCATTATGTGGAGCTACTTCGCCGGTGACGCTTGCCGGGAATCTGGTGGTTCAGACTGTGGACTCTTTGACAGGCGTAATGCTTGCCCAGATTGCTAACCCAAGAACACCGGTCATCTTTGGCTCAGTAGCTGCTAATACTGACCTCAGAGACCTCAAATATTTGTCGGGGTCGATTGAAATGGGCCTCCTTAACGCGGCTGGTGCCCAGATGGCTCAGTTTTACCGGCTCCCCTTCTATGCCACCGGTGGTATGACCGACTCCAAGGCAGTAGATGCCCAGAGTGGCTATGA
>CAZQBR010000160.1:0-1748 GCA_964591975.1 uncultured Dehalococcoidales bacterium | reverse complement strand
ACTATATCAGGCGAAAGATTCTCGATGACGCTCCATATATTGGCGGCAAGAGCCGACTCTCCCACTACCTCCATGTCCTCCGGGAGCGCATGGCAAATAGCCTGGCGATAAAGAGACTGGTTATCAACTATGAAGAGGGTTAGTTTCCCTGGTTTGTTTCCCTCGGTTATTTCATGGTGTCTATTTATGTCCATCTTGAGTTTCTCCGTTTGGCTGAGAAGGCAAGTAGCTCCTCAGTGGGTATTATGCCACTTCTGCTTCTATCGAATTCTTCTTCATAACATCAACGAAGACCTCAACCAGTTCCGGGTCAAATTGCGTGGCTTTATTGCGCCCCAGTTCCTCCAGAGCTTCCTTAGGCGTTAATGTCCTTTCTCGGTAGGGGCGTGGTGAGGTCATTGCCTCGTAAGCGTCAGCTATGGCGATAATTCGGGCATCGCGAGGAATATTATTGCCCTTAAGACCCGATGGATAGCCAGTGCCATCATAGCGTTCATGATGATGCTTAATGCCGGGCAGGCAAGCAGTTAGACCATCAATGTGCTTAAGTATGGATACTCCCAGAGTGGGATGCGAGTACACCGGCTTCCATTCCTCCTCACTCAAAAGCTCCGGCTTATTGAGCACTTCATCTGAGATGCCGATTTTGCCAATATCATGTAGTAGTGCCGCAGTGTGCAGTACGGCTATTCTCTCTGGAGGAAGTCCAATAGCTTCGCCAATAGCTACGGCGTAATTACTTACTTGGCGGGAATGACCGTAGGTATGGTGGTCTCGGGCATCAACCGTAGCGGCTAGGGCGTAAATGGTGCTCAGCATCCCTTGTTTGGCTGTTGAGCTTGTTTGTGCTGCGGCTTTATTGGAAGGTGCCAGTTCCGAAGCTAAACAGATTCGGTTTCCCCATCGCTTGGCTTGGTATAAAGCTGAGTCAGCACTTTGTATCAGTGCCTCCTTCATTACCCCGTCACTAGGCCATGAGGCTATACCCTGGCTACAGCTCACCAAAGGTTCCTTGGAGTTCATCCCCTGCTCTATGTTCTTGCTGATTCGTTCGGCTACCTTGTAGGCATTAGTCAAGGATATCCCGGGCAAAATAACGGCAAACTCGTCTCCTCCGTAGCGGAAAGCCATATCTGTGGTTCGAAGTGAGCCTCTCACGGAGTTCCCCACCTGCCTGAGAAACTCGTCTCCCGCTAGGTGACCGTGAATATCGTTGTACCGCTTGAAAAGGTCAAGGTCTAAAAAGACCAGCGAGAACATCACCCCAGAACTAAGACCTCTACCGATTTCCTCCTCAAGCCGTTCATGGAAATAACGGTGATTAAACAGCCCGGTTAGCTCATCGGTGTTGGCTCTCATCTTTGCGGTGGCATAAAGCTGGGCATTTTCTATCACCATCCCGGCCTGGCTGGTCATCGTTATAATCAGGTCTAGGGCTTCACTTCGGTAATGACCATTGTGCAGCTTTTTGCCTACTGCCAGGATGCCAATTAAAGCACCCTTATTCTTAATTGGGAAAAACAGCTCTATCTCTGATTGTCTGACCTCCTCCCTCTCCTTCTCCCACAGGCTTTTCATCTGGGGAATGATGTCTATTTGCTCTCGGTGGAGAGGGCTGTCCTCTTTAGCCAGCCAAGTGACAATAGGGCTATCTTTTGCCAGTTTCATCTCACTGCTATGGTTTCCTTCGGTTGGCATGGTATGCCAAGCGGAGAAATCACCGTTACTAGGCAGAAAGAGGGTTGCTT
>CAZQBR010000159.1:0-1752 GCA_964591975.1 uncultured Dehalococcoidales bacterium | reverse complement strand
TACCTAGCCACTGGCACGGATGCTGCAGATGAGGCTGGTTACGTCATAGATCAGATATCAGAGGAATGGCGCAAGAGCGGGGAGAGCAGGAAGTGCCGGCTGGCCATACTGAATCCTGATTATCCCCTTGGCAATGCCTATGCAAGCCCAGCGGTAATAGATTATATTGAGGCAACAGACAACATTGAACTGGTGGACACTGAATTTTGCGATTTCAGGGCTACAGATGTTTCCACTGAGCTGACTCGAATAATGTCACATGATCCCGACTGGATATACACTGTTAATCTTTATGGTTTGTTTACTGCCACACTTAAGGGAGCGGATGCCTTAGGGATGTTAGACAAGACAAGATTTGCCACCGCATCGTGGAATATGGATCCGATCCAAATTCGCCTCTGTGGCGCGGACCTCGTGGATGGCGTTATTGGCCCAGCGCCAATTCCGGCGTGGTCTGGTGATGATCCGGGAACGGAAATTATGAGTCAGCAAATTACCAAAAATAACCGAGGTGAAGAAAATAAGACCTTCTTCTATTCGTTTGCTTTTCTAGCCGATGCCCTTATGGCGGGTGTGGTAGACGAGACAGTTAGCGAATATGGCTGGGATGGGCTAACTGGCCCCAATATGCTTTCGACAATCGAGTCCATTGATCGCCTGAACCCATGGGGGTTGCTGGAAATGGTCTTTAATGGCAAAAAACACAGCGTTAGGCAGATGAGAATGCTCCAGTTTAAGGATGGTGAAGTTGTTAGCATAGGCGATTGGGGAGTTGCAACCGACCTAAGACCTGAGGAGGCGAGAAAAGCGGAATGGGGATGGAAGAAATGACAGGTTAAGGACGGTCTACAATGCTGAGATTGGCCAATATCGAGGTTATCTATCTTAACGCTATCCTTGTGTTGAAAGGTGTCTCTCTGGAGGTTGACGACGGCAAAATAATTACCCTCCTTGGCGCTAATGGAGCAGGGAAAACTACAACTCTTAAAGCTATCTCCGGGTTACTGAGTTTAGAGGAAGGTAGCGTAACTGATGGCACTATTGAGTTTGACGGAGCTAGGATAGAAAACGGTGATCCGGAGGCTACCATTAAGATGGGCATTAGCCAGGTGCTTGAGGGGCGGCGCCTGTTTCAGCACCTAACGGTAGACGAGAATCTAAAGGTGGGAGGTTATGTGACAAAGGGTGCAAGTGTAGCGAAAAGAGACCTCGACATGATCTATCACTACTTTCCACCACTCAGGGATCTGCGTGATAGAACCAGCGGCTATCTGTCTGGCGGTGAACAGCAGATGCTAGTTGTTGGCGCTGCATTTATGGCACACCCTAAAGTGATGCTTCTGGATGAACCCTCTTTGGGACTTAGCCCCCTGATGATGCAGGAAATATTTGGCATTGTGAAGAGGATAAACACTGAGGAGAGAACCTCTATCTTGCTGGTGGAGCAAAACGCCCGAGCTGCCCTGGATATGGCTGAGTATGGCTATGTCTTGGAGAATGGAAGGATAGTTCTCGACGGTCCTACAAGTGATCTCAGAGACAATGAGGATATAAAGGAATTCTACCTGGGACTCAGTGAAATAGGAGGCAAAAAGAGCTACCGGGAGGTCAAGCACTATAGGAGAAGGAAGAGGTGGCTGGGTTAAAGCAGGCACCATAAATTAGCTCAGCGAGCTACTGGCGGCTTGAAATTGGCGAGCATGAGGTGGAATCGGCATAGAGGTTGTTTTTTATGTAAAGGCGAGGTAATGC
>CAZQBR010000158.1:0-1875 GCA_964591975.1 uncultured Dehalococcoidales bacterium | reverse complement strand
TCACCCACCAGGGGAAGTGTATAATAGTCAGTAGTGGGATAGTGGGTATCGAAGGTAAAGGCGGCGATGAGGAGTTTAGTATCACCTATGACTGGCTAAGGGAAGCTATGGAGAATAACCCTGAACAAAGCGAATATGTTATGGAGAAAACCGCCCCAGTAACACTCGCAAAGGCTTTAAGCGGCAACTGGGATAAACTCGGGCAACTAGAGCGGTCTACCAGGACAGTTTATATCGGCAGCGAGACAAAACGATGCTATATCGATGAGCCCAAAACAGGCAGTGATATTCTAAATAAAGTCTATGCTAGTGAGCCATGGGATATTAGTTTTTTAACTAAAGAGGAGGTAACAGAATGAGTAACCCAAAGGAGTTAAACTACATGGGCATCGATGAAGACAACAAGTTCGTCTGTGTGGCAACCCCTACAAACCCCGACTTAGCAAAGGAGATCGCAAAGTGGATCAGGGGTGGACTATCAATAGAGCGTTGCGATGACGAATTTGTCAGGAAGAACTTTGGTGACATCTTACCAGTTGGGATAATGCGAGGAAGGTGAAGAATGGCCACAGGGAAAATGACCGTAGACGGTGCCATTATACTAATTAACCAACTGCATACATCAGAGAAGGTTGACCCTGTGTTTCGCGAAGCCCTTAAGATAGGGGTTGGAGGTTTGATGTACTGTAAACGTGTCCTACGTGATCCTTACCTTAATGCCATCCCGGCGCTACTAATGAAAATACAGGAGGATAAATAAATGAACGCTTTAGGCTTAATTATTCTACTCGGCATAGTATTTGCCGCAGGTATGTTTGCTGGGGTTTATATAACCCTGTCTAAGAAAAAGTCCTGGTGGGCAGAGAAGTTTATCGGCTTTGTGAAAAGAAATACCAGCGCTGGGAAATAATGAAGAGATCAATAATAGCCAACCCATATAAGAGGTTGAAAAGGCATAAAGGATTCAAAAGTATCAGGCGCGACCAATTGGATGACTTATTCTCCCAATATATCCGCAGGCGTGTATACCACGATGGGGAGATTACCTGTCAGCGCTGTGGCTACTTACTAGATACTAAAGGTGTGGGTACTTACTATGACACTACCCGGGAAGATGGAAGCACGAGGCCAGCCTGGATGTCTTTGGAAACTGCCCACTACAAGGGTAGGGGACAACATAGTGTCCGCTTTGATCCTGACAATGCACTAGCAGTTTGTAGTGGTTGCCACCCTATTATAGATAGCGACCCTGACGAGAAGATAAGAGTGTTCACATTCTGGCTGGGCGAGGAAAGGCTGGATTTATTGAGAGCCAGGGCAGTCGATACAGGGAAGATAGATCGGCAAGCTATAAAGTTGTGGCTAAAACAGAAACTGGGGGAGCTTAAAGAGTTTGGTAAGGCTTCAACCGCCTCTTAGTATATCCTCTATTGGCCTATCGGTTACTTCCTTAGTTTCCGCTACTTTCTCTCCGGGCTCAGTGTCCACTACTTCATCCTTCGCCGCCGGCGGGTGATCGCCTCTAAGATAGGCTTCCAAATCTTCCTTGTTAATCCGGTAATGGCTGCCTATGGCAATGGTAGGTAAGCCTTCCTGTATCATCTTGTAGATTGAGGCTTCGTTTACCTGTAAAAGCGCCGCAACCTGTTTAACTGTCATTATCTCTAGCATGGTTTACCTCCTTGTCTTGATAATAAGGTTCGGTCATTCCTCTAGTTTCTTTTCCTCTGGCATCTCGCCCCTCAATAGGGTTTCGATGTCTTCATCGGTTAAAAAGCAAACCCAATTCTCATCAGGGATTTCTTTGACCAACGCCATTTTACCGCCTGGCATTGTTCGCCCTGCTCGTCTATTCTTCAATAACACCCCTACTGC
>CAZQBR010000157.1:0-1937 GCA_964591975.1 uncultured Dehalococcoidales bacterium | reverse complement strand
GAGCAGAGGACTCATAAGCCTTTGGTCGCTGGTTCAAATCCAGCCGCTGCCACCATAGCCTCTTGCAAGAGCAGAAAGGAGGTTTCTAAATGGCAACAAGAGGAGTCGAAACTTACAGGAAGATGCAAAAAGCCTTCACCTGGGAGGGCTTCGCAAAGGAGACTTTCGACTGGAACCCAGCCCAGAGATTCAACATAACTCATGAGGCGGTAGACCGCCATAGCAACGACCCCAAAAAAGTAGCCCTCTTCTATATCTCCGCAGATGGAAAAGAGGAGAAATATACCTACCGGGAGCTGAAACACCTTACCTCAAAGTTCGCTAATGTGCTGAAAAAGCTGGGAGTCGAAAAGGGCGATAGAGTGGCTAGAATGCTCCCACGTATCCCGGAATGCTACATCACCTTCCTCGGTACCTGGAAAGCCGGCGCAATCGATGTCCCCCTGTTCACCGCCTTCGGACCTGAAGCTATCGAATACAGGGTGAAGGACTGCGAGGCTAAGGTAATAGTTACCGATGCCGAAAACCGAGAGAAACTGGATAGAATAAGCGGGGGGCTGCCCGGAGTGGAAATTATTGTGGTCGCCGATGAGAGAGGACTGGGCATTCACAAGGGCGACCTTAGCTTTCACCATGAGATGGCAAATGCCTCCCGGGAATTCGATACCGTAGAAACAGCTTTTGAGGATATAGCCCTCCTGGAGTATACCTCAGGAACAACCGGGCCCCCAAAGGGAGCTACCCTTAAGCACGGCGGTATTATTACTACGGTAAATTATGCTAAACATGTTCTTGACGTGAAGGAAGGTGACATGTTCTGGGGCTTTATCGACCCCGGCTGGCTCTACGGATTGTGGAGCGCTGGCATCACCGTGCTGGCTCTAGGCAAATCACTCCTGGTATATCAAGGAGCCCCAGATGTCAAAGCCTGGTATAAAACTATGGAGAGATATGAGGTCAATAATTTCAGCGCTGCCCCCACCCTCTACCGGATGATAATGGCAGCCGGAGAAGACCTGCCCAGGCAACATAAAATTAAGGTAAGACGGCTTACCAGTGGTGGGGAATACCTCAACCCTGAGTGCTCCGCATGGTTCGAGAAGCACTTTGGAGTGCCAATCGGTGACCAGTATGGTCTAACTGAAGTAGCGGTCGTGACAGTTAACTATCCCTTTATGGAATCGAAGCCAGGCTCAATGGGCTTGCCCCTCCTTGGCCTGGATGTGGCTATCATGGATGAGGAGGGAAATGAGTTGCCTGTAGATGAGACCGGCGTAGTTGTCATCAGGAAGAGTAAGTACTTCTTAGCTAATGGCTACTGGAATAAGCCTGAAAAGTGGCAGGAAAGTTTTATTAATGGAGAGTGGTTCAATACCGGCGACCTGGCTGCCAGGGATGAAGAAGGCTACCTCTTCTACAAGGGTAGAGCAGATGACATTATCTCTACATCTGGCTACAGGGTCGGACCCGGTGAGGTGGAAAGCGCCCTGATTAGACATCCATCCGTAGCCGAGGCAGCAGTGATTGGTAAACCTGACCCCAAACGGGTGGAGCTCATTAAGGCTTTCGTCGTGCTGAAACCAAGCTTTAAGCCCTCGGATGAACTGGCTAAGGAGCTGCGGGAATTCGTGAGGGATAGATACTCTAAACACGCTTACCCCAGGGAAATCGAGTTCCTGCCCGCACTGCCTAAAACAGAGAGCAGCAAGATTATGAGACGTGAGCTGCGTAAACGAGAACTGGAGGCTATGAAAGCTGAAAAATAACCTTGAACCCGGAAACTCTCAAGGGTGGACTTGTTGAGCAACATTTACTCCCATGTATGCTCCATAGGCTCATCACAATACTGCCATGATGGCGATTATACCAATGATGATGAGATATGCCCCAACAACATAGGCAATTATCCGAGGCTTGACAAGTATGATGATTCCAAC
>CAZQBR010000156.1:0-1946 GCA_964591975.1 uncultured Dehalococcoidales bacterium | reverse complement strand
ATGCAGGTGTCCTCGTCCATCACAATCATTGCGCCGGAGCCCATCATTGAGCCAACTCTGGTCAGCTCATCAAAGTCTATTTTTATGTCAAGTAAGCTCTCAGGTATGAAACCTCCCGATGGACCACCTGTCTCGACTGCCTTAAACTTTTTACCCCCAGGAATGCCACCACCTATATCATAGATAATCTCTCTCAAGGTTATTCCCATTGGAACTTCCACTAACCCGGTGTTATTAATCTTACCTACCAGAGAGAAAATTTTTGTTCCTGTGCTGTTTGGGGTGCCTATTTTACTATACCAATCGGCACCCTGATTGATTATCAACGGGATGTTTGCCCATGTCTCTACATTATTTAGAGTAGTGGGTTGACCCCATAAGCCTACCTCAACAGTATGAACATACTTAGCCCTCGGCTCTCCTGGTTTTCCTTCAAGCGAAGCCATTAAAGCGGTTGACTCGCCACAAACGAAAGCTCCGCCTCCTATGTTTATCCTTATGTTTAGGTCAAATCCTGAACCCAGGATGTTTTTACCAAGAAGCCCATATTCTTCTGCTTGCCTGATAGCAATCTTGGCATTTTTTACTGCCAGAGGGTATTCATTACGAATATAGATATAGCCCTCGTGGGCTCCAATGGCATAGGCTCCGATTATCATTCCCTCCAGAATACTGTGTGGGTTCCCCTCCATAAGGCTTCTATCCATAAAGGCACCGGGGTCACCCTCATCACAATTACAGATAATATACTTAGTGTTGCCTTTTGCACGGCGGCAGGTTTCCCACTTAATGCCAGTGGGGAATCCACCACCACCACGCCCACGCAAGCCTGATTTTTTAACTTCCTCAATTATCTCTTCCGGGGATACTTGAAAAAGCGCCTTACTCAGAGCGGTATAGCCACCTATAACTAAGTAGTCATCAATTTCAGTAGGGTCAATAAAACCATTGTTCCCAAAGACAAGCCGTTTCTGTTTACTGTAGAAAGGTACCTCATTCTCATAAGACATCGTCTTACCCGTAGTTGGATCAGTATAAAGCAACCTTTCGATTATACCGCCCTTTATGACAGTCTCTGAGAGAATCTCGGGTACATCTTTTGCTTTAACTCCATGATAGAAAACATTCCCTGGCTTAATAATCACCAATGGTCCTTTTTCACAAAACCCATGACAGCCAGTGGTTTTTAAATCTAGCTTGGGTTCTAAACCCTGCTGCTTAATTATTTGTCTGAAAGCAGCGACTACTTCTTCACTACCCTGACTGCGACAGCCTGTTCCTCCACAAACAGTTATACAGGGCTTATCAGGAGCCCTGTTTGCAATTATTGATTTCCTTATCGCTTCTAGTTCTTCAGGAGAGCTCAGCCTGTTCAATGTTTATTCCTTTCCCATTAATTAATCGCAGCTATCTAATAAGGGTTTAACCTTATCTACCTTCATCTGGCCCGAATACTTATCATCAATTACTACAACAGGACCTAGAGCACAGGCTCCAACACAGTTAACCGTTTCAAGTGTGTATTTAAGGTCTTCAGTCGTTTCACCTGGCTTAATTCCTATCTCTTGTTCAATCTTCTCTAGAACTCTAACCGCACCCCTAACATGGCAGGCAGTGCCCAGGCAAACACGAATTGAGTGGCGTCCTCTTGGTGTCAGACTAAACGCTTTAAAAAAGGTGGCTACACTGTAGACTCGACTCAACGGGACACCTAGGCCTTTGCTAACCTGTATAATAGCTTCCCTGGGCAGATAATTGTACTCTGCCTGGATATCTTGCAAAATAGATACTAATAATCCCTTATCACACTGGTGTTTGTCTAATATTGACTCCAACTTCTCTTCTAACTGCTTAACCTCTGTGCTCATGCGCTTTCTCCACGAGTATAGAATATTCTTCCTTCACCCTATCCTCTATTAACCGTATATCATCATCACCCAGATGCC
>CAZQBR010000155.1:0-1987 GCA_964591975.1 uncultured Dehalococcoidales bacterium | reverse complement strand
CAAACTCCAGTTCCCCCTGCAAAGTCCATGATTTTGCGGGGCAAGAATCTGGCGGCACATTCACTGTGATATAAACAATTGAGCCTCTATCAACGATATCGCTAACTGCGCCCTGGAATGAGTTTCTAGCCGTGGATTGAAGTGGCTCCTTAGAAATGAGGATATCTTCAGGGCGGAGGGAGAGACGCACCTCACCTTTTAATTCTGTTACTGTCATAATTCTCACGCCACCGGTATCGACAAAGGTACATCCATCCTCTGTGCCCACAACTTTGCCATTGAAGATATTCCGCGAGAGAGCAAAGCGAGCCACGAATTCCGAACTCGGATGACGTAGAAAATCCTCAAGGGGCCCTACCTGAACTATTTCGCCTTCATTCAATACTGCAACTCGCTGTCCCAGAGCCACTGCTTCTTCAAAATCGTGAGTGACATGGATTATAGTTACCTTCACCCTGCGATGCATCTCTCTTAATTCTTCTTGCATCTTTTCCCTCATTTCAGGGTCCATGGCACTCAAAGGCTCATCGAGCAAAAGTACCTTAGGCTCAATAACAAGCGCTCGAGCCAGAGCCACTTTTTGCTTTTCACCTCCACTCAAGGTATCAGGCCTTCTCTTAAGCAGATGTGGAATCCCCACTATTTCCGCTATAGTATCTACCTTCACCTTTATCTCCTCCTTGGAGCACTTCCTTATCTTAAGCCCGAAGGCAACATTATCCTCTACTGTGAGATGAGGAAAAAGAACCTGGTCTTGATAAACAATTCCAACTCCCCTTTTCTCCACCCTCTGGCTGGTAATCTCCCGCCCATCGATCCAAATTCTCCCATCAAGAACAGGGTAAAGCCCAGCAATAGCTTCAAGAAGTACAGTCTTTCCAGCTCCAGTAGGCCCGAGAATAATAAAGTACTCGCCTGACCTGATATCGAGGTTAATATCCCGAAGCAGGAAACTGCCCAGATCTACATTCAGGCTCTCAATTTTAATCATGCCTTCGCCCCTCTGGATGCCACCGTTCTAAGCACAATGAACGCCACGAGGCAGATAAAGATTAACAACACTGTCACCGGTTGGGCAGCTCCCAGGCCACCAGGTGACTCAAACAATTCAGTAACTAAGATAGGTGCAGCTACAGGGTGATATCCAAAGAAGGGCACGTGGCCAGCCACAATATACACAGCTCCAAACTCACTAAATCCTCGAGCCCACATCAACACCGAGCCTGAAAAAATACTTCTCCATGCTAGCGGCAAGGAAATTCGGACAAATGATCTCCATGGTGAAGCGCCCAAAGTCCGAGCTACCTTTTCTAATCTCACATCTACAGCATTGAAGCCCTCTTTAGCTGAATCAATGAGGAAGGGGACACTGACAAACATCATGGCAAAGACCACTGCACTAACCTCATCGACAAAGCCAATTCCTATAGTGTTTAGAAATTTGCCCATGAGGAACCTAGAACCGAAGACGAAGAGAAGGGCAATGCCCACTGCAGAATGAGGCATCACAATAGGCACATCAATAAGCCCCTCCAAAAGTCTTTTGCCCCGAAATTCATGCCTTGACAGAATATAAGCCAGGGGCACTCCAAGCAAAAGCCCTACCAAAGTGGCTACTAGGGCAGCATAGATAGTAAGCAGAATGGAGGAGTATACTTCCGTTTGCAGCAATGTATTCCATATCACCCCAGGAGAAGAGGAGACTATTGTCTTAAGCGGAGGTACGAAAATAAAAAGCAAGATAAGCACCCCCAGCGCTATAAACACTATACTCATACTATCTAGCTTTGCTCGAACATCCGTTTTACCCATGTTCTTCCTCCTAAATAAAATACTCATCATCGCGGAGCTATAATAACCTCACCACTTCTCTCCAGGTTGCTCCAGTTTTGCAACTCATAGCCACCCAGAGCTTTCTTGCCAAATAAGGTAATAGACAAGGTATAATTGTGGAAAGTAGTTAATAACAAGAATAAGCAAGAGAAAT
>CAZQBR010000154.1:0-1998 GCA_964591975.1 uncultured Dehalococcoidales bacterium | reverse complement strand
ATAGGTTGAAGCTTTATCGGAGGCTTGAAGCTACGCCTAAAGATTGACAGGTGGCCTAAATTATGTCTGAAGGGTATTGGGCTTGAGGTCGGTAGATTTGTTCTCTACCATCTTGCTTGACTATTCGGTTTAGTGGCGATAATAGTCAATTATCTTCCATTCGTTGTGGTCAATATGATAGGGCCCTGGCTCTACTTCCAAGACTACATCCCAATCTGCAGTCCATGTTTCAATCCATTTAGTAACCGCCTCTTCGTATGTGCGCCGCCACGTTATTATGCAATGAACTATTGCAGTAGGGCGCTCATATATCTCTGGGTTGTACTCAAACTTGTGCCCTCTGAATTCTATTTCTTGCGATATCGCCTTCGTTTCACCAGGAGGAGGAAAGCTGTAAGACTGAACTGCATCCCTGATGTCATCGGCCGCATTGAAATCCCAATACTCCTTATAATAGCTTGACTCCCAAAATTCCCTTGCAGCTACTACTGCTGGGTCTTCTGGCGTTTCAACATGTAATCTTACCGGGATACTGAAAGGACTATTATCTGCTTCCGACACAAAGATAGAGATGGTGGCACTATGATGCCCAACACTCATACCTGATGTATCCACCCATATAACCGCTTTGCTTACCCCAGAATCAAAAGTGCCCTGGTCTGGCTGGACTTCTAGCCATAGAGCATCAGCTTCTGCTTCCCACGTAAGGGGCTCGCCTATTGCTGAGCTATGTATTTCTAGCGCCTCCGAGACTGGTTTATCCCCTGCTCTGGCAACAAAACTAATCTCGTCTTGTTCAGCTGAAATATGGGTAATTGGTTGAGCACAAGCCACCATTGAGCTAGCTAATAGAACAACCAAGCCTATAAGTAGAATTGAATGCCACTTCGATTTATTTCTCATAGACCTCCTTTGTTCTTCCAAAATCCACCTATCCACTCCTCAGGCAAAGGCACAGTTCGCATAGTTATGGTGAGTGTTGCAGAATCGGTTTGATTCACACTGCTGGCTACTTCATTATTTGATGCCTTGCTATCTCCCGGCATGAGCAAACCTACTACCACGACAACTAGAGCTAAGAAAACGAGTAATATCTTCAGCATCACCTTTAATCATACCCCTGGGTAGCTTCGCAGGGTTACCAGTCCCTCTCCGCTATCCTCCAGGCTGTATCATACGCCTGCCAGGTTCTTTGGAGAGGCCACGACTATGCAGTCTTTATTTACGTTTAAGAAGGAGGTCTCATAGAGTAGTTTATCTTCCGACAGGGAGTAGACTTTGCTATTGGTAACAGGTATAAAATCATGCCTTGTCTGGAACCTTGGCTCAGCGTTCATAAAATCCGTGAATCTTTCGCCTTCCATGATATGAACCTCCCCTTCTATCATAAGGTGTTGCGTGTAGAGCGTAGCCTCTATCTTGGCCTTCTCCATCTTCAAGCTCATAGCTGGCCTCCTTTATCTTTTTGAATTTGGCCTCTGCTTCCCGGCTAGCAAGGTTGCGGTCGGGATGATACTTCCGGGCAAGACGCCTAAATGCCTTTCTTAACTCCTCTTGAGTAGCATTCCTGCTTATCTCAAGGATTTCATAGTATTTGTATTGCCTTTGGAAGCGCTTCTCCGAATCCGCCATTTCTGTTCACTCTTCATTCTGAATCCTCAACAAAAGCAATATTGCCACAGCCACAAATTGGGCAACTGATAGGTAACAAATATCCGCATTCAAAACACCTGATGAATCTTGAATGCATCTCGTCCAGGATTAAGCCTGCGAGTATCGCTATTAGTCCGACTAAAACAGCCAACCTTCTCACCATTGCCTTCAGTAATCCCCCGAACTCCCAAGCTTATGCAGTTGTGAAGAATGCCTCTATAAATCTCGTATTAGTTGGTCGTGTGCGTTTTCCTTTGCTATACTATGCCTTACTGCGTACTCTGTCAATCTTGAGCTATATCAAAGGCATGAAAGCTTTATTATGGGCTTCTGTGATAATCGCTG
>CAZQBR010000153.1:0-2002 GCA_964591975.1 uncultured Dehalococcoidales bacterium | reverse complement strand
GTATAACCTCTTCAATCATGGTGCTTATCGCATTCACGCCCAGAATTTCGGGTTTTATCCTCCGTATTTCCCCCTTAAATTCATCTAAAACATCTTCCAGATTACCCTGATGCTTCCATAGAGACACTTCCGGGTGGAATAGGAAAACTGAATGCCCTCTTTGCTTCAGGTAAGGGCATAGCTGCAAAAGCCCCCAAGATATATGCCTCCAAGCAACATTTACGGGGGCTGACCAGTTATCCCCACAAAAGCCAGTAATAAAAAGTATCTTCATTTAATCTTCGGCGCATTAGACCTGAAAAGTCTATCAGGTAGCCTATCATACAAGAAGCTAAACCGATGATGCCAGTTTGTGATTAACAGATTCTTCTTGTTTAATGTTGGGACTAGGTAGCTTTCTATCATCGGCATACTACCCTTGACTTCTGTGTATGTCATCTCTATGGGCAGGCTGTCTTTGATAAGGGTCATACCAAACACATCCGCAGGTTGTTTACCATCATTAAAAATACCAAATCTAAGGAAAGGCCACCGCAAATCCACTTCCCCTAAAGGTGAAAGCCCTGAATCCCATATTAAGTCGAGTGGCCTACTAATCACAGAGTGCATATTCACATCTACGGTTATAATTGCCCTACCCCCTGGCTTTAGGATTCGTGCTATCTCCTGCATCCCCTTTTTCGCATTACTTAAAGGCAGGTGTTCTATTACACTCAAGCAGAACACTCTATCAAAGGAGTTCGAGGGGGCAGGAATCTTTTCCGCTTTTCCTTCTATAATCTCCAGCTTAGTTTGTTCAATGAATTTATGGCTAACTCCAAATTTCCTATAATCTACCTTTCCTTTGATAGGATCAACACCAGCAACCTTACATTTAGCTACATCTTTCAGATAAATTGTGAAGGGCGACATCCCACACCCTACATCGGCGCATCTCATGCCAGGTTGTAGCTCGGCTGAAAGTATAGCAAACGGATATTCCCACATCCTGGAAGCATAAAACGATGGGGTACTTAACAAGCCGTCTACCCAGGGATAACGAGCTTGATTAAGGCGGGAGAAGTCCTCAAGTTGGTAGTCGCTTGCTATCTTGTCCAGGGTGCATATTAAACGCATAAACTCTGGAGTCATTATCTCTTCGGTGGTGGCGAATCGTGTTAAAGGCTTACTCATTTACACCTTTAACTATAAGGTGCCAGCCAAGTTTGTATTTATCAGGCAAGTCAACCTTAATTTTCCTCTCGCTTGGTAAGTCAATCACATTGTAGTGAACTTCAATCTGGACATCATCAAAGAAGCGGCTAAATAATTCCTTTGCTTCGGATTTGGTATAAGCCTTGGTATAAGGGCAACCTTCCCCTCGTTCAGAATACCGGGAAAGAATCTCTTCTGGCGTGAACCTGCCAAGCAACCCACCTGTTATACCCTTCAGATAAATTATACTATAGGCATAAAGCAGGCTATCTTTGTGGTATAGCATAGCCATTATCTGGCCACCGGGTTTAAGGATTTGCTGGATTTGAGCTAATACGTTTTCTATTTGAGGGATATGGTGCAGAACTCCAAAGCTATACACACAGTCAAAGGTATCTTGCTTAAAAGGAAGTGATAAGGCGCTTGCTTGAAGTACGCATGAAGACAGTGTTGCTTCTTTAAGTAAGTCCTGCGTTAATCTAGCCCCGATTTGAGTAAGATCAAGGCTTACAACCTGGGCGCCATTGCAGGTAAATTCAGCAGAGTCAATTCCTGCCCCACAACCTAATTCCAATACTCGCTTCCCGGCAAAATCAGAGAACTTAAATGTGCCCCCCATGTAATTCTGGAGGGTGTAACGAAACTCCCGCTTCTCTTCATATGTTATAGCTTCCCCAATAAAGCTCATCGGCAAACTACGAGCCCAGTAGTCCTGAATTTGTTCCTGTTTTGGCTCTAGTATTTCCATTCCATTACCATCTCCTCGCCAGTGTAGCGTTTAGCCATTAAACTCCATTACCATCTGCCT
>CAZQBR010000152.1:0-2023 GCA_964591975.1 uncultured Dehalococcoidales bacterium | reverse complement strand
CTTCTTCACTGTGGATTTGCCTTGCCTCATCAGCAATTGCCCCTTTTATTTCAGGAACACTATCACCTATGGCAGCCTCTTTCATCCTGCTAATAGCCTGGAAAAGGTTGACAGCGGTAGGCCTCGTGGCAGCAAGGGTTTGCATAACCGGATTTAACTGGGTGAGAAATTCTTCCTTGTTTGCTGCTTTTATGCCTTGTGCTCCTAGAGCTATCCCATAGGCAGCAACAATGCCAATAGCTGGCGCCCCACGAACTCGCATCTCCTTGATCGCCAAAGCCACATCCTGGTAATCAACTAAATCAATGAAACTCTGCTCTTGAGGAAGCTTGCTCTGGTCTAGTATTCTTAGCTTGTCATCAAGCCACTCTATTGCTCTTAAATCCATTGCACTGTTGAACCTAAGTAAATATAATAAAGAAAATAGGGAAATAAAGAAAGCAATTGAGAAATAAGTTCTTAGTCACTCTAATTGCCAAGTGGCTGTAATTGCAAAACTTGCAAAGCAAATAGCACAAGAAGAAAGGAAGCGAAGTAAAGTGAAAGTATGTATAGTTGGTGGTGGTGGAGGTGCTAATAATGCAGCCAATATTATCCGCCGTTTGGATGAAGAGGCCCAAATTGACCTGTTTGATAAACGCGGTGAGATAGGACATGAACCTTGCGAAATCCCTTACGTGCTAAATGGATTCCTTTCATCCTGGCAAGACAGTTTTGTGTTCCGGTCAAAATTCTACAACGAAAGGAATATTAATGTTCACCTGAACACAGAGGTTACCGATATCATTAGAGCCGAAAAACGCCTGATAGCTGGCGGAGAAAGTTACAGCTACGATAAAGCAATTTTAGATTTAGGTTCTATCACCATCATTCCACCCATACCGGGTTTAGATGGCCAAAATGAATTCGTCTTAGACACCAGTCTGAGGACTGCCAGAGTTTTTGAGGAAGCCATTCCCAAGTACTCCAGTGCGGCCATTATAGGCGTGGGACAAATTGCTCTGGATGTAACTGAGGTTCTCACCACAAAAAACTATGACAAGCTATACCTTCTAGGCAGGTCAGATCGCATCCTCCGAGCATACCTGGATAAGGACATGGCAGAACCCGTTGAAAGAGGGATAAGGCAAAAAGGCATAGACCTGATTTTGTCCGCAAAGGTCAACAGCATAAAAAGCCGTGCTGGCAAGAAAATCGTATCTCTTCCTGACCAGGAGTTGGAGGTGGACTTTGTCTTTTTGGGGACTGGTTCCAGACCTAATGTAGAGCTGGCTGAAAAAGCGGGCATCAAGATAGGCCAGTCAGGAGCCATTGCTGTGAACAAATATCTCCAAACCAGCGACCCGGATATTTATGCCATCGGAGATTGTATGGAGAATTGGGATAGAATCACAGGTCGCAAAAGGCTCTATCAAACAGCAACTTCCGGGGCTACCACAGGAAGAATAGCAGCCACAAACTTGGTTCTGGACAACATCCTTCCTCATCAAGGCACAGTGGTGACTTTCATTACCGAGATTTTCAACTATGAAATAGGCACAGCAGGCTTCACTGAAACTTATGCCCGAGAGCAGGGATTGGACATTGACTCTAATGTAATGAGAACCGCCACACGACGGAGGTCATACGGGGGTAAGCCTATCCATATCAAGCTTGTTGTCGATCGCAAGAGTCAAAGCCTGGTTGGAGCCCAAATTATATCGGAGGAAATGGTGGCAGGAAAAATCGATAGGCTCGCTCTTGCCATAGCGGAGAAAATCCCGATTCAAAAACTGGCCTTAATTGATACTTGCTATTCTCCAACGGTGGGCTCAGCATACGAGTCAACAATAATGGCATTGGACCAATTAATGCCAAAATTTATGGAAAAGTAAAAAAACATAAACTCATAAGCTATTCCCTGACTTACGCTCATCCAGCGGTTGTATTTTACAAGTTACCTTTCTTTCATATATTCCTTGGCAAGCGGCAAAGATGTTATGCTATGTCTATTAACCAACTAGAATGATAAGGCACATGACTA
>CAZQBR010000151.1:0-2052 GCA_964591975.1 uncultured Dehalococcoidales bacterium | reverse complement strand
CCCCTTCGAGATAACTATGGCATAGACGACCACAAACAATACAATACGAAGGGTTCTTCTTAATATGAAAAACAGGCCTATTGAACACTCCACTAAAAAGTGTAACAAGTCTCTGCCACCGTCCTGAAAGTAATGAGTTTGCCCGCTAAACTAAACATTGACATTTGTGCCTCAGGCTACTACACTTCGTTCTATCACTGCCCAAGGATGCAATTCGATGATATTTCCTGACGATAACCCCGCTCAGGCGATCGAGGGATTTGTCAAGACTCTAGTTCATGAGAGCCCTAGGAACCGACTGGAATACTTGGACAATCGCCTCGTTTCCGAGGAGCCTCTAATAGGCTTCGTTGCTGGAGATGATCCATTCATCAGTCAATTCAAGGAGGTGATAGGCAACTTCCACCTTAGCCCAAGGGAGCTGTGGCGAGAGATCTTCCTTGGAGATGAACCTGAGCATCTGAGCATCGTTACTTGGGTGTTGCCCCTCTCCAATACCATCCGGGACAGCAATAGTCGCCGTCGTCGCTGGCCCTCGCCACAATGGGCTCACGCCCGTCTTTCCTGCGAAATCCTTAACAACCAAGTACGCGCCGAGCTAGTCTCCTTTTTAACAAAACGTGGCTACCAGGCGGTGAATCCCGCCCAATCTCATTCCTATAAGGTATTCTGGGATAGCCCCGATGGGCCTATATCCAACTGGTCGGAGCGGCACTACTGCCTCGCCGCTGGTCTGGGCACCTTTGGTCTGAACCGGGGCTTAATTACCGAGAAGGGTCAGGCTATGCGCTGCGGCACGGTGCTGGTAAACCTCAAGATGTCAGCTACGGAGAGGAAGTTCAATTCCACAACTGCCTATTGCCCATATTTGGAGATGGGTGCCTGTGGTCTATGCATTGAGCGCTGCCCTGTGGGATGCATCACTCCTCAGGGGAAGGACAATACCAAGTGCTTCGACTATCTGAAACATACAGAGCGCCTCATTCCCAAATATTTCCCCGAGGAAGCTCTAAGGGATCCTATGGGAAAGGTGCAAGGGGCACTCTATTTCTGTGGACTTTGCCATACCGGCGTGCCCTGTGAGGCGGGTATACCCCTCGGGCGTTACTTCAAGGCCAAGTAACTATTTGTTGAACAATGGGGAAACACCTGACGTCAGAATGTGCACTTACTATCCGAAGAACCTTCGCATTTTATTTATTTGAAATCCTTCTGATGGGTCAAACTTAGGGTGGTTGTAGCACCGAGTTTCTCGTTGACCCCAAGCGTTATCTATCCGTTCAGCAACCTCTTTAGTTATCTCGGCAATTGCAGAATCGTCTACAGCGGAACTCCTAAGCTGTTTTATAATTTGAATATTATGTTCTTGGCAGAGCGGACGATACTCACGCATATCGCCTAGTGGTTCAAGCCATCCGTTACCCAAACTATACAACAGGGCGCCTTCTGTACCTTTCATGTTTAGCATCACTTTAAACGGGCTATGTAGTCCTTCCAACCTATATAGCTCTAAAACGAAGCCCAAAAACTGCCAGAAGAATCCAATCATTGGTATGTATGCAAAATAAACATCACCCTTATACTTCATAGCGAAGTTACCACCCAGTTCTAGATATCCGTTTCGATTAATGCTTATGAACCGACGAATGTATTTGCTTTGGCTGTCATCGGGGAAGTAGTCTTCGTCCGTGAGTATGATACCATCTAGGGTTGTTCGCTTGTTCATTGGTAGAAATATACTCCCCGGGTCAGGTTTATATCGCCTAGCATTGGGTTCCAACCAATTCCAAAGCTCATCCTTACCGGTATCAATCAGGTCATCTGTTAGGAAGTCGGGGCAGGCTACGAACGTTGAAAAATGGTCTGCAGGTACTTCATATGTACTAAGAACTTGTTCTCCTCGAACACGTATTCCGAGCTGTCTAGTGTAAATGTTTTCAGCGAATGTAGTACTTACTGAGTCATCATAACCTTGAGAGGACAAGTATTTGACGTGCCCCCCTAAAACGATACCAGTTATAATCTCGTAAAAGGGGGTAATAAATGGCTAAG
>CAZQBR010000150.1:0-2095 GCA_964591975.1 uncultured Dehalococcoidales bacterium | reverse complement strand
AAAGGCATCGCCTCTTAGACAGGATAACTGCAAATTAGCTATGCAAGCAGGCTGGTCTAAAACCTAAGTTCTAACCTGCGCCAGAATTCAATGGTGGAAATTGAACCACCCCAAACTGGAGCAAATCGCCGACAATGGCCGCACCCTGGTTGAGAAGGAATTTACCTATGAGAAAACAGTCGAAAAGTACAGGAATATATTGGACAGACTGAAGTAGCGTGCTACGAAAGCCGAAATGAAGCTTGATGATTCTGATTTCCATCCCCACTTAAGAGCTCGTATGCTACAACGGGGGATTACTAAAGAGGAAGTTGAGAAGGTTTTAAACGATGGTTGGGAAGCTGATGATGCAAAGCCAGGAACATTAGGAAAGGCACTTGTATCTTCATATAGGAGCGATTGGGAGGAAAAATATTTTGAAGAGAAGGAAGTTAGAGTGTATTATAAAGTTGTTAATGATGAGTTTACCTTGCTTACAGTAAAAGCAAGATATGGCAAGGATTCCCCAAAAAGAGGCGAAGAAAAATGAGAATAGAATATGATCCGGCGAGAGACCTTCTTTACGTATACTTCGCACCTTTAGGCGCAAAGGTGGCAGAAACTATGACAGTAGCCCCTGGTGTATATGCCGATTTCAGTAGAAATGGGAAGTTGTTAGGAATAGAGGTCATCGATGCCTCAGAGATTATAGGCAAAGAAATAGAGCTTGGCCTTCCTGAGGCTGTTAACTTAGCGCCAAAAGTTAAAGCTAAGGATGAGAAGTAATTCCTTTGAATGCATCGCAGAGAATGTCATCGGGGCTTACTATGAAGAATGTCTAGGAATATCATCCTACACGGTAAAGTAAATCTTGGTGCTGGCACATTAGTGCAGGATAACGTAATCCTGGGCAACCGTGATGACGGGGTAGTTGTTATAGGAGAAAACTCACTCATCCGCTCCGGAACCGTGGTATATTCTGATGTGAAAATAGGCAAGAACTTCAGAACCGGCCACAATGTTCTTATCAGGGAAAATACCGAGATAGGGAATGATGTCCTGCTCGGTACGAATTCCGTAATAGACGGCAATTGTAAAATTGGCAATAATGTCAGCATACAAACTAATGCCTATATTACCGCCTATACCATTATTGAGGACAATGTCTTCCTGGGTCCTTGCTCAGTGACCACCAACGATAAATATATGGTATCTGGTGCTAAACTTAAGGGGCCCACAATCAAAAAGGGCGCTAAAATCGGGACAAATTCAACCATCTTCCCAGGGATTATCATTGGCGAAGGTAGTACAATAGGAGCGGGAGCTGTTATTACCAGAGATGTCGCTGAGGGAGACACGGTAATTGGCAATCCAGCCAGGAGCATGAAACTTGCCATTGGAGGTAAGGATTAACCAGCGTGTATAAAGGTAAGAAAATCGCTGTTGTAGTGCCAGCCTATAATGAGGAGAAATTCATCGCTCAGACCATTATGACAATCCCTCATTTTGTAGACCGGATTTATGTGGTGGACGATGCCAGCACTGACGATACTTATGAGATAGCATCGAACATTGCCTGCCAGAATGGCAGAGTGACTGTGATAAAACGCCCCAAAAATGAAGGCGTGGGTGCCGCTATTGTCTCGGGTCACAAAGAAGCTCTGAAAGACAGGATGGATGTAATGGCTATCATGGCAGGGGACGGAGAGATGAACCCGGCAATGCTGGAAAAGGTTTTAGACCCTGTTGTCGAAGGCAAAGCAGAGTATGCCAAGGGCAACAGATTTTCAACTCCTCAACATAAAAAGGGGATGTCAGCCTGGAGGATATTCGGGAGTTTTCTCCTTACCCATCTGACCAGGATGGCATCAGGTTACTGGCATATGTCTGACCCTCAGCATGGCTATACTGCAATATCAGGAGAGGTTTTGCAGAAACTGGAGCTCGATAAAATATACAAAAGCTTCGCTTTTGAAAATGACATGCTGGTAAAGCTGAATGTTATAGGCGCACGGGTGATAGACATACCTATGCCAGTACCAGCGTCATTTAGATATAGCAAAAAGTATTCCAAGATTAGATACCCCCGCTTCATAGTGAAGACAAGCTGGCTGCT
>CAZQBR010000149.1:0-2111 GCA_964591975.1 uncultured Dehalococcoidales bacterium | reverse complement strand
CCTGAAGATAAGAGGCGAAGTATATACACCACTGAAACCTACAATGGTGGAAGGCCTAGATATATCTACACCCCCTGCCAGTATAGGGAGGATGCTGGACGAAATAGATAAGATTGCACAGCGGTATCATATAACCATCCCTGTGGTAGGTCATGCTGGAGATGGCAATTTCCATCCTCTTTTATTGAATGATTTACAAGAGAGAGGAATCTTTAAAGAGGTGAGAAGAGATATATATAAGGCGACAAGCGATTTAGGTGGAGTTATAGCTGGAGAGCACGGTCTGGGTAAGACCAGGCTTGAGGAACTCGATCTCTACCTGGATAAGAAGTCACTAGATATTATGAGAGGAATTAAAAAGGTGTTTGACCCCAATAACATATTGAATCCAGGGACTGCCATAGTGTGAGCAAGCAGTTTGGACTGTAACAAAGACGCTCGAATCGTAATGGCTGGCAGAGTTTGAGCAGATACAAGCTACATGGGGGACATCAAAAGTTGATTGATGGAGATTTGAGGACCATGAAAGGAGATATTTAAGATGAACAAGTCAAAAACTGTTCGGATACCACAGATGGAATGGTATGGAGATACTGAGGTCGAGATAGATTTTCCCGATTCATGGGAGGTCATAGTCTGCTATATGCGTGGCCATGATGCTCCTACATTGAGCGAGAGCGAAATCAGGAAGGCCTTCCGCAATCCCATTGGCACCAAGACCATAAAGGATTTAGCCAGAGGGAAAAGGGAGGTTGTAATACTGTTTGATGACCTGTCGAGGCCCACGCCATCTGCGGTGCTCATACCTTATATCTTAGAGGAACTCGCCGCTGCTGGTATTCCCGACGATAATATACGGTTCATCGCTGCCATTGGGGCTCATGGCTCGATGAACGGCATAGACTTCAGGAAGAAGCTGGGGGATGATGTGATGGGCAGGTTTATGGTCTACAATCATAACCCCTATGAGAATTGTACCCCACTCGGAACGAGTAGCTACGGCACACCAATTTCTATCAATAGTGAGTTTATGTCTTGCGACCTCAAGATTGGCATTGGGGCTATCGTGCCGCACCCAATGAGCGGCTTTGGCGGCGGCAGCAAAATTATTCTTCCTGGCGTTGCTTCTATGGATACCATAGAGGCCAATCACACAAGGCTGGGGCTTTCTCGGACAGCTGGCATAGGTAAGTACGAAGGCAATGTGTTGGAACAAGACATTAATGAAGCGGCTATAATGGCAGGGCTTGATGTTAAAGTAGATGCCATCCTTAATCTAAAAAGAGAGATAACGGCTCTCTTTGTTGGCAACCCTGTCAAGGAACATATCGAAGGAGTGAAATTAGCCAAGGAACACTATGCCACAGATATGGTTAGTGACGCTGATATTGTCGTTGCCAATTGCTACTCCAAGGCGAACGAGATGGTTCTTGCTCCTTGGGTAGCATCTCTACTCTTGCCTCAGAAAGGCGGTGACATGGTAATCATAGTAGTCACTCCTGAAGGGCAGATAAACCATTACCTTTATAGAAGCTTTGGCAAGAACTTTGGTGGCCGAGGTTGGGCTCCTAAGACAGGCCTGCCTCGTAACACCAAGAGGCTAACTATCATGGCACCCTACTCAGATAAAGTTGGCGGCGACTGGATAGCACCACATAACTCCATTAACTGGGCGAAAACTTGGGCTGAGGTAATCCAAGAGCTCAAGAACAGGTACGGAGATAAAGCAAAGGTAGCAGTGATACCAGATGCAACGGTACAATATTTTCCCGATGCGGTGTAAATACAAGTTGGTAGTTTCTAAAACTTCAATATTCCTGGCTGCCAATTCTTGACAGAGGGGTTTATATTCATTATCACTTATATACCTGGAGCTGGTATAGCAGATATCATAATACTAAATGTCGGGGAATCCTCGATACTTAGCTGGCATGGGGGAGCTGATACTATAGTGGCCAAAATTATGGAGTGAGATTAAAAGGAGGTATTCGAAATGATAAATGTTGAGGAACTACAACGCATTGTAGGGGAGGATTGGGTCATAACCAAAAGGGAACAAATGGAGAGCTACCTGGTAGATGAAACATTCTTAGGCGTGAGGCCTGAACCTG
>CAZQBR010000148.1:0-2119 GCA_964591975.1 uncultured Dehalococcoidales bacterium | reverse complement strand
TACTAACAGACATTTAAAGGAAGTTTATAAGGCTTTTCACAGTAGAAAATAGGTAGTGATACGATTGGTGGTAAGTACGAGTAGTAAACATAAATAGAGAGTTCGCAAAAACGGGATTGCCGTGGCATATTGCTGAGGAAGCTATCAATCGTGAGAGCCAATGGCTGCAGGGAGTCATTGAGCAAACGTTCATAGATAAAGTGCCAGGCTGTGATGAATGTCGATATACTTTCAGGAAAATCGCCCTCTTAATTATCACCGGCAGAATTACAGCAAAAGAGTTCATTGCTAGAAATGGGCATGACTCATGGGATGATTTGACACAGAAGCATGGCATCAAAAAATCCGCACGCCATGGTGGTGACTGGCACAAAAGAATGATTGTTACCAAATACGCAAAGAGATGTGGCCTGCCAATCAAAGCAAGCCCTCATACCTTGAGACAGGGCTTTGCTACTTATTTAGCTGAGGAAGGCGCTAATCCAGCAGCTATTCAAATTCTCCTGGGTCATGAATCCTTAGATACCACTGCACGCTATGTCCATGCCTCGGATAAATATGCCGAAGAAGCTCATCGCAAATACCACCCCTAGCTAAGCCTGATTGAAGAGCGTTGCATGTTGGAGTGTTATGTCAACTACCACTATGCTGGTAGCTTGGTTCCAAATTGAGGGAAGGAGCGTACGATTGGCGATTCTTACATTAAGGAGCGACCTGAGTTTAGGCTATCACAAACTCCTAAGGGATTTCCTCTTTCTGAGCAGTCTCAAGGTCGTGATTGGGAATGATGATATCAGCTAGCCACTTGATCTTGAGAGCACTATCAAAGGCTTGTAGAGAATTTACCGATACTCCTGGTGCTAGTACCGGCCACCTTGTGCGGATTTTCTCTGGCGGTGAAAAATTCTCCTTGATACTACAGAAGCCACTGATAATAGCAATCCCATCCTTAGTTTCCACCGCCACTGCTTGTGTACCAGGACTATGGCCCGGTACTAGTATCACGTTTATCCCTGGCAAAATCTGGCAATCCCCAGTAACTGCTTGAAGACGGAGGTCTTTCAAAAATCCTGGATTGTAAGATCCGGAGAAGAGAGCGTGTGGAGAATAGGCAAATTTCAACTCTGCCTCCTGAACAATCACCTTTGCTCTTTTGCATAGCGCCGTGTGGCCACAGTGGTCGAAGTGAAGGTGGGTCTGAATAACGATATCAACGTCTTCTGCTGTGATGCCTGCTAAACTCAATGCTTCGATGAAAGACCTAATGTGCTCATAAGGTTGTCCGTGCAGGTATTTCTGTATGTCAGATTGGGAAACGCCTGTATCTACCAATATATTTTTGTTTCCGGCTTTGATATACCAAAAGGCATTAGCTACCCATATTTGTTTCTCCCAATCAACAAAGTAGGTAAATGTACCTTTGGCCGCTAAGTGCTTACCGAGGAGAAGTGGCTTTATGCTATATGGCAATGGATAAGCTCTCCCTTCTAGTTGTTAATCCTCAATGTCGGTCAGTTCAAGAATTCGAGCTTTGTATTCTTCCAATTGTTTTCCTGAGTTTGGTTCTAATCAATAGTTCATGGCAGGCCATAGTTGTATCCTTAACGAAGGATAATTTCCAAGCCAGATTCCTGGGCTCGGCAGGATTCGAACCTGCGACCAACCGGTTATGAGCCGGCCGCTCTGCCACTGAGCTACGAGCCCCTATTAATTAGATTGTATTAGCCCTGGTATTGAAAGTCAAAGTCTTTAAGGAACATGAGACAAACCTTGACTCCATGGCACTTTGGTTGAAGGGAAGGCTGCTGCAGGTCCCTCTTTCTCTGTTTCTTGGACTTTGAAAAATCGGGGGGAATCTCCCTTTTCCCTCATTTGTCAAATAGTGGGTTTTCCTCCGCCTCCCGCTACTTGCCTGCCCTACTTTACCATACCTGCACGGCAGGTAACAAGCACATGGTGCTGGACAGTAAGTGGCTGGTGTGCTAAAATGCCACATCGGTATTAAGTTGGGAGGAAAGTGGAAAATCTCTAAGGAGGTTAGGAAGTGGAGTGAAGTAAGAAAGAGCATATGTGATCTGGGGTTTCCCATCCATTCTTTCTTAATGGAGAAGTAATAGTT
>CAZQBR010000147.1:0-2185 GCA_964591975.1 uncultured Dehalococcoidales bacterium | reverse complement strand
TCAGGCGGGATATCATGCGTGCCCATTTGGACGTAGATATAGCCGAGAAGTTAAAACAGATTCTCGTGGAAAGGGGTGTAGAGTTAATTTTGCCTGCCAAGATTGAGAGAATAAGCAGCAAAAACGGGAAGAGGTGTGTGATTCTTTCCAGCCGAGAGCTAGAGATAGATTTTATCTTCTTTGGCACTGGGGCAGAACCCAACGTAAAGTTAGCTCAAAAGGTGGGGCTCGAGATAGGAGAGACAGGAGGTATAGTTGTAAACCAACAGCTCCAAACAAGCGATCCTGATATTTATGCCGCTGGGGATTGTATGGAGAATTGGGACATGATTATAGGCTCCAAGCGGCGTCATCAATTAGCTACCAATGCGGTTCGAACTGGATATATGGCAGGAAGGAACATAGTTTTGGGCAATAAAATTTCCTATGGAGGCACGGTCATGCCCTTCATCACCAAGATATTTGACTACCAAGTGGGTGCAGTGGGTTTTACTGAGAGAGAGGCTCGGGAGAAAGGGATAGAAACAACGTCTACCATGGTTAACACCCCTTATCTGAGAGAGCCAAGAGGTGGCAAGCCTGCCTGGTATAAGCTTATCGCTGAGCATAAAACCCAGGCATTGATAGGAGCTCAGCTGATCTCCGAAGAGATAGTATCCGGAACAATTGACAAACTTGCCGTTGCTATAGCCAACAGAATGCCGCTCCAAAAACTGGTTCAGATTGATAGCTGCTACTCACCTCACGTTCAAGAGGATCAAGTAGCAGTTCCGATACACCGTTTGATAGACGAGCTTAGCTGACATAGAAATACTTGGCTAGCCTATTTCAAGGCGGGTGCCGGCATTGTTAGGGAAAAAGACCTCGCCAAATTCCTGAGCTACTTGACATTTTCTTTCATCTATTGGGGTGACGCAGAAATGGCTCCACGTAGCTAAAGTTTAGGCCGACGTCGCAATGTCTCCACCAAATCAAGCGGCCTAGCTTCACGTTTTGGCGCTTCATATACAGTAATTACATTCCTAAGATTATTGAACTTCCCTCGTATACTAGCTATATTTTCACGTGGTAGCGGTTTCACCTTGGATGGCCGCAAGGGCGTATCTATTTGCACTTCGTCAGGTGAAATCTGACGAGCCAGTGCTGCTATCTCCGAGGCATAATCCTTGTTAGCTTCAATGAACATTATCTGCAGGGCTAATTTGCCCCTATATTTGTGCCTAAAAAGCCTGATGCCATCTTTTATCCGATCAAAATGTAATCCGGGAGCTGGTCTATTGACCATGGCGAATAGCTCTTCATTCGGCACATCCAGCTTAGCTACTACTGTATCAGCATGGGCAAGTTGCTGCCTTACATCTTCTCGGAACATGAGTGAAGAATTGGTAAGCACAGCTATGGGTAAATCCAAAATTGACCTTGCAAGCTCAATCGCCTCACCAAGATTACTGGCCAGTGTAGGCTCACCCATGCCAGAAAAGGTGGCGTAGTCAGCCTTTATCGGATTGAGCAACTCGATTTCACTGGTTAGTTGTTCCAGGCTGACGAACTCACTCGGCTCGACGATAAACTGGTCAGTCTCACCCAACTGACAATAGATACAATTAAAAGAGCAGACCTTTCTCCTCGTATTTAGAAGGTCTATACCCAGAGATCTGCCCAAGCGCCATGAAGCAACAGGACCATAAATAATTGCCATCGCAGTGCCTAACCTTTAGACTTAAATTGAAGTCCGTCAATAGGCTACTAGATTCAACGCCAATATCTACGCTAGCATTGGCGGCTCATTCCTTCCTCAGGTAAATCTGGAGACTACTGATTTCCTTCACTCCCTTCAGGCACGAGGCCATAGCCACAAGTACATTCGTAATAATCTGCTTAGGGAAAGTGGTCAAAGTTATAGGAGTATTATTTACGTACAGAGAGATTCGCTTTTTCTGTGGCTTGATGAAGCCTCTCTCTAACAGGTCAGCCAGGCTCTTATTATCTTCAAATGAGAACTGCCTGGCCTTGGTTTCCAACGGTTCATCGGTAACTATGGCTATACGCTTTTTGATATCTTTCAACGGTGGGCCAGTATCTCTACGATGTGCCTCTATCTTTGGAGTGCCCTCTTGTTTGAAACCTTCTGTAAGGATGATATCGTAGTCCTCACCTAAGAGACGTACTATCTCTTCAAGGGGAG
>CAZQBR010000146.1:0-2195 GCA_964591975.1 uncultured Dehalococcoidales bacterium | reverse complement strand
AAGTTTCCAGACATGGTCCATGCTTTCAAGCCTGCTCCTGATACAAACATCCCCACCGCCTCCAGCGCAAACAGTCGTTTTTGGGACTTCATCTCGTTGACCCCGGAGTCCACCCACATGATCATCTGGCTCTTCTCTGACCGTGGCACGGTCAAGAGCTACCGGAAAATGGAAGGATTCGGCGTCAATACCTATAAGTGGGTGAACAAGGAGGGCAAGGCAGTCTACGTTAAATATCACTGGAAACCAATGGCAGGACTAGAGACAATCGACCGGCACGAGGCCACTCGGCTTGCCGGCGAAGACCCTGACATCGCCACGCGCGACCTATGGGACACAATCGCCTCAGGGGGAACGGTCGAGTACGAGCTGAACGTTCAGATCATGGACATCGCCGATGAGTTCAAGCAGAGCTTCGACCCTCTCGATGTCACTAAGACTTGGCCTGAAGATAGATTCTCGCTCATGCCGGTAGGAAAGATGGTGCTGAATCGGAATCCAGAGAACTACTTTGCCGAAGTGGAGCAGGCCGCTTTCTGCCCTGCCTCTATCGTGCCCGGCATTGAGCTCTCTGCAGACAAACTCCTGCAAGGCAGGGTCTTCTCCTACGCGGATACCCAAAGGTATCGGCTGGGGCCCAACTACTTGCAACTCCCAATCAATCGGCCTCGGGTGCTGGTCAATAACAACCAGCGTGATGGCTTTATGCAATACGCCCCTTATGGTGGCGGAACGGTTAACTACGATCCCAACACTCTGGCAGGCGGGACGCCCCGTGAAGCCACAGCTTACCCGACGAGCCAGCCGCGTGTCGAAGGTGATGTGGGGCGCCGAAAGATAAGCCTGACTAACGACTTCGAGCAGGCAGGCGAGCTCTACCGTTCATTTAGCAAAGCGGACCAGGATCACCTGATTGATAACATTGTCGACTCTCTATGTAAGGCGGACAAGCCTATTCAGCAGCGCATGGTTGAGAACCTTGCTAACGCTGACCCCGAGTTGGGGAAGCGCGTGGCCGAGGGGCTAAAACTCTAACTGGGTATCAAGGCATGGAATTGCCACTGCGCCTAACACAGCCTTGGCAATTCCGTACCCTGTGGTTGTTCCGGCCAAATCCATGCTTCATGGGGACTTCGCCAAGCCTTTAAGTCCTCACACAGTCTGCGTTATACGACGCGAGGCGTAGTGGAATGGTCAGCAATCATATAGGCAAAGGAGGTCAAACATGCCTGATTTTGGATGACCATTTTCGGGCCTTGCAAATGATCGTAAGCTCACACACGAGGAATTGCTTCGAGCAATACGCTTCGTGGTTGCAGTTGAGTATGAACCAATCCAGCTGCAAACCCAGTTTGCAGAATCAACAGATAACAAACTAGCCATAGAAGTGCTGAAGGACATAGCTGATGAAGAACGCGTTCACGCCGGTGAATTCCTCAGACTTTTGTAAGAGCTTGCACCCGACGAGGAAAGATTCTATGTTGAAGGACGGGAAGTAGAGGAGGAAATAGGAAACTTAGGAAAGGGTCGAGACGACAACTATTTTGCTCTTGCTGTGGTCTAACCTAACCTTTTTGCCGCCCCTTGTTTGGGTGAATGTGTCGCACAGGTAGTAAGAGAATGCGCTACGTAGAGCACGTGCCATGTGCTGGCGCATAATCACTCAAGAAAGTCTAAAATACTGGCTGCCCTATGGGAAATGAGGGGAAAACAAGGGCAAGGGGAACCTGGATTCGGATACTGCTGATTATTGCGGGAACCTTCTTCGTAGGGCTTGGGATTGTCGGAATATTTGTGCCAGTGTTGCCCACCACTCCTTTTCTTTTGCTTGCTGCTGCATGCTATGCGAGAAGTTCACAGAGGTTCTACAGCTGGCTCTTAAATAACAAGTGGTTTGGAAATTACATTAGGAACTATCTCGAAAGAAAAGGAGTGCCCCTAAAGGTGAAAGTCCTAACCGTTACTTTGCTATGGATAACAATTGGATTTTCAGTTGCCTTTGCGGTCCACTCTCTAGTCGTTAGATTGATTCTGGTCTTAATCGCTATCGGTGTGTCGATACATATCCTATCTATCCGGACTTTGAAGCAATGAACGTTCAGATGCTCTCAGAGAAGTTAGTCATCTAACAATAGTCGATCGATATAGCCTGGGGAACAAGCGCTTGGTTTGTTGTCTAATTACACGATTGTCCA
>CAZQBR010000145.1:0-2210 GCA_964591975.1 uncultured Dehalococcoidales bacterium | reverse complement strand
AGTATAGCCAAGATTAGCAGCACAATACTGGGCTTGAAGTATTTTAGAACCGCTAATCGTTTTCTCACTACTCCTCGCTGCTGGCTACCCGTATATAACCTGACCGCACCAATACTTTGACAATGCGTTTGGTAGCATCATCTCTGATACCGGTATCATTTGATATATCAGCTATTGTTGATGGCCCATTCTCCACTACGCTACACAATACATCAAATTTTACACCATCCATGCTAAAACTATCAGCTTTTTGTTTCCCCAATGGGGTCAGAACAAATACCGTACCTTGTCTGATAGCAGTAGTTACTCGCCTTCGCCTGATGTGCGGTAGCTTAAAATGTGGTAATTTAATATCACTTGTCATAGTCTACTCCTCACTTTCTCCTTCTGTTTCTCTTTAATCATTAGAGTCCTTTTATTTCTATCTTTCGCCCACGTAAAACTGCTACGGGATTCCATCGGTTGTACATCTGCCCATACTTGCTTACCGGTGTTATAATAGTCACCTTCTCCAGTGTGTCTTTGTCTCTGCCTTTGGCTTGTACTCTCATTGTGCGGGTATCATAAGAGCAAGTTAGACTTAGTTTTACTTGATCCATAGCCCTAAAACCCAAATCGTTGCCAGGGGAACACATAATAATAGCTAAGTGATAATGCACATAAATTTGTAGGAAATCCTCATAAGCTATGACCAATTTCTTACCAGAGTGGCGCTTCCTTAAATTGCGATATGCTTCATCGATACCTACAGTGGCATTCATTAGATGTATGCCGAGCTCTTGTTCAAGCAACCTGCCTATTGCCTCCTCATCCATAGTATCTAGTAACCTTCCTTCCTCAATCATATCACCCAGCTTTTCTAAGGCAGCTACAAGTTCTCGCGGCCCCATATACTCATAAGGACCAAACTCAGACCGGGGATGGAAGTCCAGTATAGGCATCTTGCCGAAAAGTTCCCGTAGCATATAGGCTGTTGATAGTAGCGTTATTGATTTACCTGAAGAGGCTGGCCCACGTAAATGGATAATTTTTTCGCACAGTGGAGCATAAAACTTAATCTCTCTCCGTTCTTGCCGTGTTAAGTTTCTTTCTAAGGTATCTACCGCCATATTATTCCTCTAGCGCTATCTTCCGTTCTTCCTCTTCAAAAGCCTTTTCTGTCTCTATTTGTGAGAAGCCCAATGCTTCCCCAATAAGCGCTCTCTTCCTACTACGCATCTTTATATCAATCCACTTCATAAGTAAATCCGAGAAGAGTACTGTGGTTTCAGGGTCTTGGGTAAGTATCTTCAAGAACTCGTTTTGAGCATGTTTTACTGCCATTGGCATAATCATCCTGTCAGGCGTTTCAGTCATCTGTGGTAGCATCTTCTCATCGGGGTTGATTGTCTGGTCAGCAAGAACGGATAACGCTTTCTTCCTGTCTTTAGGGCCAAAATCATCATCTCCCTCACTAGCTACTAATCCTTCTATTGCCTCCAGCCGTTTCTCTATAGCCTTGTTGCTAGTGACAACGGACTCGGCTATCAGTTGCACATCACGCCTTATATCTTCGTTTGTGTACTCTTTTGATTTATGCCCGTCCTTGCCTGCCATAATCCGCCCCTTATAACCCATACAGAGCTAAGAAGTTGCCTACTTGCCCTGACAACTGAAAGACAAAAAAGCCCAGTAAGCCAACTATTGCCATTATCCCGATACAGACATACAGTAGTGTCTTATTACCACCCCCGGCGTTCTCCAGTGCTGTCATAAGCTCATCAGCCCGGAGTGATTCGTTCATGCCTTTCATTGCCAGCCCTGTTGCCAGTTCGTTTGTTAGATTGTAGATGAGTTTATCACTCAAAAGAGGTGATTTATCAGTTGGATCAAACGGTTCAGGATTCCCTTCACCATAGACTATTGTGCGTACTGTAGATTGCACAAAGGATGGATAATGTGGCGGGTAACTAATATCATGGGTTTTATCGCTACGAATAAGATAGATAGTAGCCGCAGGGTTGCTACTAAAAAGTTTTGTTGGAGGAATCACTTTGTTGCCGTCAACACGGCACAGCTCATCTATTCTCGCACCTGTTTTAGTTAGAAAGGTGGCATAGACATGACCAACGACTGCTTTTTGATACTTCTCCTTCAAGTGGAAGGCATAAACACATCCTAAGATAATTAAAACGAATACCGCGAAAATATATACTTCGATTCCCATTTTT
>CAZQBR010000144.1:0-2211 GCA_964591975.1 uncultured Dehalococcoidales bacterium | reverse complement strand
TTTTTTCCTATGGTCATTTTAACAGATTTAGTTTGTCCCCGAAAGGCAATATGAGAATACGAGGGGTTCCCGGTATTAGGCCAAATCGGGCTTAACAATAGTCAGTAACGACCAGTCTAAGCAAATCAGATTGAATATTTACAAATATTCAAGAGCTTAATTAGAACCTCCTTCACCGAGAACCTTTGTGCCTTGTTTACCGTTTTTGTCAATCCAAGTGGCATGAAATACATATTGATTGATTAATTTGTAAACTTCCTCGCTGGAAGTACCGGCGTAGTCGTATTCCCAATCAACCACGAAGGTTTCACATTCACCTGCTTCCAGGGTGACGGGCTTTTGCTTTTGGCTCGGCTCCACTTCCATCGTCTGTAAGACCTGATTGGTCGCTGATGGTTCAACGAATACCCTTACATCCTTGGCTGTCCCACTCCCCTGGTTACAGATAGCAATTTCACACCTTAACTCGTAATGCGTGGGGATCTCACCGGCACCACTGCCGCTGCCACCGCAGCCATGCATGGTAGCAACCAGATTTACGCCAGACGCCCCGCTAGGACATCCTGTGGCACTCAATGCCAGCACGGATATCAGTAATAGTGCCAACCCTAATCGAAGTTTCATCTCAATATCACCTCCTTTCTCTTAAGTGTTTGACCTAAGATTGCCTGTTTAAACTACCGGGGGCAGGTCAAATCGACTTTGTCATCGTATTGAGAAAGATGACAAGAATTTTGGAAGGCTTTTTGTACATTTCAGGTATTAATCCGCAAAGCAACGCACTCTTCCTTGTATGGTAGCTATAACGACTCTTCCCCGTCAATTGCTCATTGCACGAAACTCGGGTTTGTTCAGCCATCACTCCTAACGACAACTCAGAAGATGTGGGGCCCCAGAGGGAAAGCCGACCGCTACTTGGTTCGGAACTTGACTTACTGATGTGTCTGGGACACAATAGCTGCAAATCACTTTTAGGGGAATCGACATTAAGGCGAATTGGCCATTCGGCTCCGTCTCTGGTATCATCGCAGTTGCTGCCTATTTGGCTTTTGCTGTAGTCTCATTTGCTCGCTACCCTAGCGCATACGGGCCCTTCACCAACTGGTTGAGCGACCTGGGGAATCCCCTAGTCAGCCCATCCGGTGCCGCTTTCTACAACCTCGGTTGTATTATCGCTGGCGCTTTTCAGTTCCCGTTCTACATAGGACTTCGGAAATGGGACACTGGTGAGAGGAAGACGAGAGTCTTCTTGACCGTCGCACGAGTGGCGGGGGGCTTCTCTGCCTTCGCTCTAATCATGACTGCCGTGTTTCCGCTAGGCTCTCACACATCAACTCATTCTTTATGGTCGATGATGGTTTTTGTGGGTATCGGACTGTTTGAGATCTTCTCGGCAACGTCCTTGCGAAGGCACTCTGCTTTTCCCAAGTGGCTGGCGTCTTACGGTCTCTCAGCGGCGGTGGTGAACTTCATAGCAGTTGCTGTCTTCGAGACGTTTTTGGGGGAATGGATAGCGATAGGCGTGTTCATCAGCTACGTACTCATGCTTTGTGTGCCGTTGCCAAAACCCGGGATGAAGCTTATACAGTGACGCATGCGTCTTGCCGACTCGGCAGCAAAAGCCCTTTCTCTGAAGTCCAACTTGACCCTTGTATCCAATTTCTCTGTTTATTTTAAAGATATCCATTTGTCGGAATTAATAAACCTTGCTACTCGGAGTGTGCTAGCCAAGCGTGTGATATGCTAGGCAACCCTACCAGGTTCAGTCTCGGTCGTCTACGTGGTTGATAGAATCTATACACCTTAACATCATAAACAGGAAGCTGCTACGATAGCAAACGCGGAGTAGGATACTATAATAGCGTAGTCTGCACATTTCATCTTATTGTTCAGCGGAAGGTGTGGTGAAGCGGTATTACTGGCCCACTAGAGAAGCTTTCTCAATGCCTAGTGTGTCCATGAACTTGAGAAGCTGGTGGGCATAGAAAAGCGGTGGCCATGCTGGTGACAGCATTTCATGTTGATGGGCCTTCGCAGAGGAGAAACTGGCGAACCAAGCTCGGGAAAGAAGTTGCATAAATACAAATATCGCTCAGAAGAGCGATATAAGATCTCTTTCTACACCTGGCAGATGAGTCTGTTAATGGACTAACATGTTTCCTTGGTTTTGTCAATGTTTATTGTCTAGTCTACAATTTTCACATTCTGACG
>CAZQBR010000143.1:0-2339 GCA_964591975.1 uncultured Dehalococcoidales bacterium | reverse complement strand
GATATTAGTGTTGATAGTATCCAGCGCTTACGCTTGAGGATTCTCATTATTCTCCCTTTGGGCTTTTAGAACTCTATAGTTTTGCCATACCATCATTATCGCCCCTATGACAAGAACTATCGGTACTATGATATGTGGGTGAGCAAAAAGTGTGATTAATATAGCCAAGATTAGCAGTACAATACTAGGCTTGAAGTATTTTAGAACCGCTAATCGTTTTCTCACTACTCCTCGCTGCTGGCTACTCTTATATATCCTGACCTCACCAATGCTTTGACAATACGCTTAATAGTATCATCCCGGATGCCGGTATCATTCGATATGTCAGCTATTGTCGATGGCCCGTTCTCCGCTAGGCTACACAATACATCAAATTTTACGCCATCCATACTAAAACTATCAGCCTTTTGCTTCCCCAATGGTGTCAGCACAAATACCGTGCCTTGCCTGATAGCGGTTGTTACTCGCCGCCGCCTGATGTGTGGTAGATTCAAATGTGGTAGCTTTACTGTCATAGTCCTTTCACCTCTATTTTTTCACTCCGTAATATCGCCATTGCGTTCTCACTATCATACAACTGCCCAGCCCAATCCATAGGAGTGATAAGTTTTACCGCCCTGCATGTCTCAGCATTCCTGCCCCTCGCCAACACTTTTTCTCCATTAAATTGACAATTAAGCTCAATAGGTAACTGATCTTTAACCACACGCTTGTCTAATTCAAGCCCGGGGGAACATAGTATAATCGTCAAATGATAGTGTCCCCATGTGGCAATGAAATCTCCATAAGCCAGCACCAGTTTTGAAGATGGATGTCTATTCCGTAGATACCTATAAGCCTCGTCAAGAACCCATGTGGAATTTTCAAGGGGAAAGCCTAGCTCTGCCTCTATCAGTGCCTTGACTTGATCACTAGCCATGCCTTCAATGTTCCCTTTATCAACAAGATCGCCCATTTTGCCCATTAGTTTGACAAACTCCCTCGGCCCAACATAATGGTGTGGACCAAAAGCATCTTTAGGGTGAAAGTCCAATATAGGCATCTTGTTAAAATACTTCCGCCACTTCCACGCTATATTCATTGCAGTCCCTGTCTTACCACTACGCCCCGGCCCCCTGAGCCAGATTACCCCTTTTGCCATCTGCGCAAAGAACGCAATCTCCCTTAATTCCCAAGGAAGCCATCGTTGCCTTACAGGTGCTGACTCAAGTGTACTTAACATTAACCCTCCGGCCTGGACACTAAACTATCCGCTTCTTCGATTTGTTTCTCTGTCTCAATCTGTGAAAAGCCCAATGCTTCCCCAATAAGCGCTCTATGCCTACTACGCATTTTTATATCAATCCACTTCATAAGTAAATCCGAGAAAAGTACCTTACTATCAGGGTCTTGAGTAAGTATCTTTAAGAACTCGTTTTGGGCGTGTTTTATCGCCATTGGCAGAATCATTCTGTCAGGTGTTTCAGTCATCTGCGGTAGCATCTTCTCGTCAGGATTGATTGTTTGGTCAGCAAGAACAGATAACGCCTTCTTCCTGTCTTTAGCACTAAAATCATCTTCCCCACCAATTATGCTTTCCACTTCTACCAACCGTTCCTCTATAGTTTTGTTGCTATCAACGAGGATATTAACTGCTCGGTTGTTATCCGCGATGGATTGGGCTATCAATTGTAAATCATGCCTCATATGCTTATTTGTATATTCTTCCAGGTGTGTGTTACTACCTTTCTTTTTAGTAGCCATGCCTCACCTCTTACACCCCGTACAGAGCTAACAAATCACCCATTTGCCCTGATAACTGAAAGAAAAGGAAACCTAATATACAGATTGCTGCTATTATCCCAATACAGACATACAACAATGTCTTATTGCCGCCGCCGGCAGTCTCCAGCGCCGCCATAATCTCATTAGCCCTAAGTGATTCATTCAGGCCTCTCACCGCCAAGCCTGTTGCCATCTCATTTGTTAGATTGTAGATGAGTTTATCGGTCAAAAGAGGGTCTTTCTTAGTTGGATCAAATGGCTCGGGATTTCCTTCACCATAGACTATTGTACGAACTGTGGCTTGCACAAAAGAGGGATAATGTGGCGGGTAACTAATATCGTGGGTTTTATCACTACGAATAAGATAGGTAGTAGACGCAGGGTTGCTACTAAAAAGTTTTGGCGGAGGGATTACTTTGTTGCCATCGACACGGCACAGTTCATCTATTCTTGCGCCTGTTTTAGTTAGAAAGGTGGCATAAACATGCCCAATGACTGCTTTCTGATGCTTCTCCTTCAAGTAAAAGGCATAAACACATGCTAAGATAATTAAAACGAATATCGCGAAAATATAT
>CAZQBR010000142.1:0-2370 GCA_964591975.1 uncultured Dehalococcoidales bacterium | reverse complement strand
GTATCATCACTAATCATACCCTGAGTGTTACCCATGTATCTCAGCCTCCGCACATAGCCTTCCCTCTACAGCAACCATGGCTGAGCCAATGAAAAGCATCAGGCTTGGATTACTTCAATGACAGGTCATCTGTGGCGCATTAATAGCCCTGGCATCGCTTTTAAACCAAGGCTCTCCCACAGGTCAGGTCTAAGCAGAATTAGCAATTCTGCTAAAGAAAAAACTCGAGGCATAGATGCGGTTGAGGTATACTTTAGCCAGTAGATAGTGTGGGGGGGGACGCCTGGCCAACACCCATCTCGGACAGTAAACCTTGGGCCAAGTTTATATTAAACCCCTCCATGCCAAGCTATGTTTGAGGTGATGATGAGCAGGAAGTTATTCTCCGGCGAGTTCAGCCTCGGAACCTATAAAGTTAATGGAGCTATGACAGAGAACGTTTATCTTGCCCAGCATACAGCCATTATCATAAATGGTAATGGCAGGTGGACAAAACAACGCAGCCTGTATAGAGTTCTGGAACACCAGGCTGGAAGTGATAATATTAACCCTGTTATAAGACTCCTCGCCGGTTATGGAATAAAGCGCTTCACTCTTTATATGTTCTTTACAGAGAACTGGAAACGAGCGAGAAGCAAAGTCATATGATACAGAAAATAGCCCTTACACTACTGGTCACAGTTAGCCCGATTACTGAATTAAGAGGTGGTATACCCTTAGGTATATTGCATTATGGGTTAAACCCCTTATTCACCTTCTTTATAGCCGTTGTTGCCAATGCCCTGTTATTCTTCCCTATCTTTCTAGGCTTGGGCCTGTTTTACGATAAGTTCCTGTCCCGGCTTCAGATTTTTAACCGCTATCTGGATATTGTAAGGAGGAAGGGTAGTCTTAAAGTGGCTAAGTATGGCTTTCTAGGATTGACCCTGCTAGTAGCTGTACCCTTGCCTGTCACCGGGGTATACACGGCAAGTATTTTGAGCTGGCTATTGGGCCTAAGCTGGAGAAGAGCTTTCCCTGCCATCGGGCTAGGAGTAGTTGTGGCTGGCATTATAGTCCTCTTGATAACTTTGGGCATAGCTGGGCGATGGTAAGTCGTAAGCGAATCGAACCCACGACATCTTGATTAAAAGTCAAGCGTTGTTTGAAATTTTCCGTTAGCTTTGGGACAACGGCGTCGCAAAGCTGATTGATAAGTTGAGAATTTTGATAATCAAGTGCTCCTTGTTTTGTCATTTTCATCCCCCCTTTGTTTTATTCTAGCCTTGAGTTAAAGATTTTAGAAGCTATCGCCCCCCTTTTGATTTTATCCTCTCTTGCCCTCTTAGTTTCTATTATGTCGATGGCACTGCACTTGTCTTCTGCCGGTAGCTACCAAGTTATATGGTCAAGGTCCTTGTTTTTATACCCTATCACAACTTCCTCTTCAGTTGGAGTCTAAACACCAACCAAATAGTTGTATATTCCTGCCCCAATTTCCTTGCCAGGGCTTTCATCTTCACTAAATGTCTTTACCATACGCACAAAACTATCGGCGAGTTCCTTGGCATACTCTTCATTTATTGCGGCATTGGCAATAATGACAAGATTCAAATCTTCTCCATCCTGAAATACATCGGCATCGACTGCCAAGGCGCAAATCTGCCTTACTTTTTGAAGGGATTGATGAGGAAGTTGCCCTTCTTAGAGTGAAGCTCAGGGAGCTTGTGGAAAATCAGCCCGATAGAATTGACCTGCACTTCTCCGCCGCCAACACCATAGCCAGACTGGTCAAAACCAGATACCAAATTAGCAAAGAGCAGAAGAAGCCTCTCATGGAAGCCATAACCAAGGTGCTTGCTGAAATAGCGGTGCCACTTGGAATAGGGATAGGCGTCAGTAAGCTTTAACATTCTGTACCACTGCGAGGATGGCCTTCTATTTCGTAATTGCGAGGGCGAAGCTCCGAACCAGTTTCAATCTCCAGCAGAAAGTGCTTAATGGGCAAGCAACACCACATTTATCTCAGGAGATAAAATTTGAAGCTAAGACCTTATCAAAACGAAGTAGCCCGGGCCGTGCTGGACAGCATTCAGCAGGGAAAAGGCTTGACATTCTCCGTGGAGATTGCCCGCCAGGGAGACAAAAACGAGCTATCAGATCACCTGGAAGTCCTGCTACTGACCCTTTATATGGCGACAGGCGGCAACCTGGTTAAGTGCTCCCCCACATTCAAGCCACAGACCATCATATCAATGCAGTGGCTTAAGGAAAGGCTAGATGAGTTCGCCTACGACGGCATCTATCACACCGAGATGGGCTATATCATTTCCCTGGGCAGCGCTAGCAAAGTCTCAAAAAAGATAAAAACACTCTCCGCTGCTGGGGTAA
>CAZQBR010000141.1:0-2391 GCA_964591975.1 uncultured Dehalococcoidales bacterium | reverse complement strand
AATGGCATATCAGCTAACCGTAAGGAAGGTCTTGGAAAAGGCGATACAGAAGGAAATCGAGTCACAGCAACTTTACCGACACTTGAGCGAGAAGATGACCGACGAGGGGTAGTGTAACATTTATTGTGTGAAATTGTAGAGGGGTTGAAAAAGCAGGCGCTTTCCTTTACAAGGTTTTATTGAGAGAAATAAAACAACAGGAAAGGAGAAGCGCCCGTGAAAGTAGAAATCAGTGTAGCAGAGGTAGTCCAGGTTTTCAAGGAAATTCAGGAGCAGCCGGAGAAGATTTTAGAGATGGTTCGAGCAGACATGCCCCAGGTAGTTGGATGTTATCTTAGCGAGATAATGAGGCTTGAACTCACCAGGTTTTTAGGGAGGCAGCCCTATGAAAGAGCGGAAGATGAGTCGAATCATCGCAACGGCTCGTATCCGCGCTGCTTTACACTTAAAGGAATCGGAGAGGTGCCAGTGCAGGTACCCCGGGACCGGAAAGGTGAATATCAGACCCAGGTTATCCCTAAAAGTAAACAGTATGAGGATGAGCTGAGACAGGATATTGCCGTGATGTTCTTGAGCGGGGTGAGCACACGTACCCTGGCCATGATCTCCAACCGACTGCTTGGTCACAAGATATCTGCCGGCGAAGTGAGCCGGTGCAGCCAGGAACTGGTTGGAGCGATAGAAAACTGGCGTAATCGGGACCTCGCTTCGATGAAATTCAAATACCTGTTCTGTGATGGTGTTTATTTCGAGATGCGTGTGGACAGGACCATCGAGAAGGTCTCTGTTTTGGTGGTAATCGGGGTGACCGAAAAGGGTCAGAAACAGGTCATTGGCATTCAATCAGGAGATAAGGAATCTGCTTCTGGCTGGCGGGAGACCTTCAAGGACTTGAAACGTCGCGGTCTGGATAGCCATACGGTCACTCTGGGTATTATGGACGGATTACCCGGCCTAGAGAAAGTCTTCAGGGAGGAATTCCCCCGGGGGAAGGTGCAAAGGTGCCAGGTACACGTGGCACGCAATGTCCTGGCCAAGGTCCCCAAGAAGCTGAAACAAGAGGTGGCAGACGATATCCGCTCGATCTTTTATGCTTCCAGACGGGAGAAAGCCCTGGAACTGGCAACCCGGTTCACCGAGCGCTGGCAGAATAAGATACCCTCCGCTGTGAAGTGCTTGCAAAACTCCATGGATAGCTGTCTGACCTTCTTCGACTTTCCTGAGGACGAATGGATTTCCCTGCGTACCACCAATGTTATTGAGCGATTGAATAAGGAATTCAAGCGGCGGACTAAACCGATGGAGATCGTGGCCGGGGAGAATGCCTGTTATACTCTGCTGGCCTTTATCAGCATAAAAATGGAAATTCACTGGAGGTCGAACCCTGTAGGGAAAGTGCGCTACAACCTCCCTTCCCTTCGTAATTTAATCGAAGGGAATTTCACACAATCCCCTTGACAGTACCAACATTATAGATTGGTATACAAATCGGCTCTTTGTTTGGTTTGTTCCCGTGCTAACAGCACTGCCTCGTCCCAAAGTTTGAAATCTCTATCCGGCATGCTGTTGTTCAGCGGCGGAAGTTCCCCAAATTGTACGAAGTATACCTTTAGAATTAGTTCCTCCAATCTTTGAGCCCCGACCTTGTCCTGTACTGTTGAAAAAGAGACTTGAAATCCTCTATCATTAAAAAAGGCCTGAGATGAAGCATGTCCAAATACCAGATTAAGAAATAGCCTATCTCCCGCACTGTGTCGTAAGAATCCCTTCCTCTCTTCAATAACCCTGTAAAATTGTCTAATCCTACGCCTTAAATATTTTGATTCACCTATTGCTAAGACACCCTCTTTATCTGTATGCAAGAATCTCGGGATCGGGACCGGAGAGTTGTCTGGCAAAGCTATGAGGCGTATTCCATATACTCCGGGCAAACTGGGTATTTCGGCAAAGCGATCGATGTCCAGCCATTTGCTCCATTTACACATCCCAGCTATATTGAAGATACTCATAGAGCCTACTTTATTCCTAAACTAGACCTATGGTCAAGTCAACAAAAGGGTGCGAGATTATCAACTTCTGCTCAGCCTCCAAGAGTAAAAGACAAGCTACCATTTCAACACACCCAGCATTTGCTATTCCCATGCACCTTCAAATACATACCAATCATATTCTACCGCTCTCCACCCAACCCCGACTCACCTCTCCAACTCCTTATACAGCTTCAGACTTTCCTCGAACTTTACGCTCCTAGAGCGGCATTGGAGACCGGTTAACAAACTGGCTTTTTGTTTGGCTACGATCGCTTGCCTTGTTTTCTGGACTTACTGAAGCAGCCCCAAATGTTCCACAGTCTTTTCTAATCGAAAAATGAGCATGGAGAGATAGTAACAC
>CAZQBR010000140.1:0-2411 GCA_964591975.1 uncultured Dehalococcoidales bacterium | reverse complement strand
TTGTGGAAAAGGCTTCAGGAATTGAAGGCGAAGACGAGTTGAATATCCACTACATCCTTGCCCTTTCATAGTATTTCTGCCCCGCTTTTTCAAGCACTATCTCTGAAAGTAGCTCCCCATCAAGTTCATTTCTGATTATAATTGTCTGTGGTGATTCATTTGTAGGAATAACAGTTTCGCCACGATGCAGATAGGCGAGTCCGGTATAAGGCATTATGCCACCGTACTGAAAACCAGGTATCCCTATACCTGGAGGTGGGCCTTCCATACCATGCCAAGCAGGGGTAGTTTCCTTTATTGGAGTCACTCCAGCATTTTTAAGTGGAGCAATATTTACACCTGGTATCTTATTTATTAATCCTATCAAAGAATTGAGGCGGTCTATTACCCAGTTGACTGCATTAAAAAAGGCATCCTTGATAGCATCTGCCATTGACGTGAAGAAGCCCCCTATTTTATCAGCCACACTCTTAAACCATTCTACAATATTCCCCCAAATAGCCTTAGCCTTAGCTGATATAGTATCCCAATTCTTCCATACGAGGACACCAACTGCAATAAGAGCAGCTATGGCAGCAATAATCAAACCGATTGGTCCCATCAAGGCAGTAAAGGCTACTCCCAAAATAGGCAACGCCGCTGTAATCCCAGGGAGCATGATTAGTAGCGGACCAAGTAATAGCATTAAACCACCAATAGCCCCCACGACTTTTATTATCATGCCAGTAAGTTTTGGATGTTCTGCAGCCCAATTTTTAATGCTTTCGATTATAGGTTTCACATTATTGAGGAGGTCTTTCAGTATAGGTAAGAGTACATTACCTATTGATATTTTAATATCATCAAATGATGATTTCAGTGTTGCCATCTGACGAGAAACACTTTTCTCCATCTCTTCAAAAGCTCCAGTAGCCGCCCCTGTAGCATTCGCCATCGCTTCAAGGTCAGTAGTAAACATAGCAGCATTATCCCCAGTGAGGGCTAGAACGGCTGCCCCCGCTTCCACAGAGCCAAACATCTTCATCAACATTTCATTGCTTCCGCTCGTAGAATCCCTTAGATCTATCAAGGTATCAGCAAGCCCTAACTCTTCCAACATGGTTTGACCTGATTCATAGCCTAAATGATTTATAACTTTAGCCATATCAGCCGTAGGCTTCTGCAATGCTACCATCGCCTGTCTGAGTTGAGTCGTGGCTACTTTAGTGGGTACACCTTGTTTGGTCATGGTTGCCAAAGCCGCTGAGACTTCTTCAAACGATACGCCTGAAGCTGCTGCAATCGGAGCCACTTGGAATAATGATGCTGATAATTCCTCAAATGTAGTCTTACCACCTTTAACGGTAGTAAACATCAAATCTGCCACCTTCTGGGCATTTGATACTGGCAGCTTAAAAGCATTGAGAACAGTGGTAAGGCCATCAACTGCGATGGTTGTTTCAGTTACACCACCGATAGCTGCCTGCGTTGCTATCTTTAGAAATTCAATAGCATTCTCTTTCGGGATACCTGCTGATATAGCTTGGTATAAAGCCTTTGCCGAATCTACTGCACTAACACCCAAATTAGAAGCAAGGGTCTGCACCTCTTTTGAGAAGTCGGCAAAGTCATCCTGAGATAGTCCCATCATGGTATTGACTTCCCTCATGGCAGTTTCAAGACCTGCTGCTGATTGCATGGCTAGAGCCATACCACCAACTACAGCACCACCGAACGCCATCATGCCAATACCCGCTTTGCGTAGTTGTGCCGACATGCCTTGTATGCGGCCATTTATGCCCTTGAGGGTAGTACTCGCCTGGTCTTTTGCAGTTATAACAACTTGAACATTAGCCTTTGCCGCCATTATTCAGCTCCCTTTTGTTTGTTCATCTCGGTGGCTATTTTGCTGTTAAAAAGTGAACCAACCTTTTCTTCCGTCAAATGGGGATATTTGTCTCTAAGCATAAGTAAAAGCAAATATCTGATTGGTTTTACTCTGTTACTTTTTGCAAGGTCATCCCAAGACATATCAAATTTGTCCTCCATTTCGGCCATGATGTTAATATCAAGCGGTGCCAGTTCATATTCCTTTCCGTCAGCCAGGGTTATCTTGTCTATCTCCGGCGTCTGTGCCAGGTTCTTGGTTCTCCTCTTTGTTTGTGTCATGCGTCACCTCCTGTGTTCTTTCTGGTGGCGGACCGATAATGTCTGTCACCGAATACTTATGTCTATCACTACTGGCTAAAGTAGCGACAATCATAGCTGCGTTCTTCATCTGCTCATACCTATCTAGTGCCTTTTGATAAGCGATTTCCTGTACTAAGGCATAGAAGTCATCAATAGGCAGAGAGCGGATATACTCCAGTGACCAGCCTGTCTCTCGGATTAGCAGCACAATCAGTTCGTTTATTTCCGTGCTACCCATTAAG
>CAZQBR010000139.1:0-2443 GCA_964591975.1 uncultured Dehalococcoidales bacterium | reverse complement strand
GCTTTAGCCTTGCTGATTATAGTATTTGCTATGAAGCTAGGAGCTATACCCTTACATATGTGGGTGCCAGATGCTTATGCTGTTGCTCCAGCAGGCGTATCCGCTATTCTGGTAGTATCAAGCCAAGTATCCATGTATGCCCTTTTCAGGGTGTGCTTCACTCTTTATGGGGCTACGCTAGATATGTATACAGTAGGGTGGATAGTGATAATCCTTGGGATGGTGAGCATGTTTGTTGGCGTTACTATGGCCATTCCTCAAACAGACATCAAAAGACTAATGGCCTTCCACGCTGTTTCACAGAGTGGATATATGTTGCTTGGAGTAGGTGTTGGACTTGCTGTCTTGGGCGACCCGCATGCTTTAGCTACTTATGGCAGAGAGGCTATGAGTGGTGGTATCTTCCATATCATAAACCACGCTATGTATAAGGGATTGCTGTTTTTGACGGCCGGGGCCTTGTTCTATCGCGTGGGCCACAGAGACCTCAACAGGATGGGTGGCTTAGGGCATAAGATGAAGATAACCTCGATATTTTTCATAATTGGGGCTTTATCCATTGCTGGCATTCCTCCCTTCAATGGGTTCGCGTCGAAATTCATGATTTATGAGTCCGTTTATCAATTCAATCCCATTCTGGCCGTAATAGCCATGCTGGTTTCGCTTATAACTCTGGCTTCCTTTGCTAAAGCCTTTCAAGCAGCCTTTACTGGGCCGCAGTTACCGGAATACAAGGACGTTAAGGAAGCTCCCAAATCGATGCTAATCGGCATGGGCATCCTGGCCGCAGCCATCGTCTTCTTCAGTATATGTCCGGGACTGATTGTTCACCACATAGTCGAGCCTGCCACGGATGCTCTCATAAACCAGGGGGCGTATGTAAGTGGAATTATGGGAGGCACGCCATGATCGAGAGCCCTTCCGGGTTTTGGGGACCTGTGGTGTGGATTATTACTGCTGTTGTGGCCCTGCTTATAGCTTATTTCATTCGAAGTCGAGGGGAAAAGGCACATAAGAAGGGAGTGCAAAGCGAGACATTCCTCATGGCCAATCCTAGCTTACCCGAGGGGAAAGCACATGTCAGGGCTCATAATATATATTGGGGGTTCTTTGAAGGACTTAGAAAATACTACGACCCTACCATAACTGCACATACAGGGATAGTAAATGACTATATCATTTGGTTTATAGGCGTCATAGCCATAGTTATGATAATACTCTTCGTTTCAGGAGGCATATAAGTGGTTGAACAAGCGATAAAGATGAAGAGATTAATAAACGCTATATGGATATTCAACTGGTTTAACTCATGCGGATTTGCAGAGTTGGTTCCGCTCGTCGGCTCGAGGTGGGACATGGAGAGGTTTGGCATGATTATCACCGGAACGCCGAGACATGCCGACGTTCTGTTTATTGCTGGCTACCAGACCTTGAAATCTGTAAAAAGGGCTCAAGTGATATACGAGCAAATGCCTGCTCCCAAAGCAGTCATTGCTCTAGGCGCATGCACCATGAGCGGCGGGATGTACTGGGACTCATATAATACCGTTAAGAGGTTGGCAGACTATATTCCGGTTAATATCTATATTCCTGGGTGTCCTCCCAGGCCTGAGGCGGTATTCGAAGCTTGTATGAAGATATTCCACCACGTGGGGGCTGTTCCTCCACATGGGAAGAAGTTTGCGAAGGCGCACAAGGGATGAAGGACCAGGTAAATGGCCGAGAGCTTATATAAAGAGAACAAAGTAATAGAGGATATAAGCGCAAAATTCAAGGTTGCAGGCAAAGTGCAGAGGGAGCGCAGAGTCTGGGTGACGATTGATAAAGATAACCTAATAATGCTGTGCAATTTCGTCAAGGAACTGGGATTTGAGCATCTTTCGGCAATTTCTGTGACTGATTGGCCCGAGGAAGGGACATTTGAACTCACTTATCACCTCTGGTCGTACTCAGAGAAGATTCTGCTGACTGTAAAGACAAAATTAGATAGGGCTAATCCCATTGTTGACTCGATCGTTCCTATATGGGAAGAGAATGCTCAGATACATGAAAGGGAATTGCATGAGCTTTTCGGGGTTAAATTTGAAGGCAATGATGACTTGGCTCCGCTTTTCTTAGAGGACTGGGATGGGCCGCCTCCGTTCAGAAAAGATTTTGATTGGAGGGAATCCGTGAGACAGAAGCATTATGACAAAACAAATGAACGAGAACAGGCTTATTACGATTGAGCAAATAGAGCCAATTATCGAAGAAGACACAGAGTATAACTTCTATTTTGGACCAGCACATTCTGGGTCTGGGAATTTCGGCGTAAAGCTAAAAATAGACGGGGAGAAGGTAACGTCTGCTCGTGCTGACCCCGGTTATCTGCACAGGGGATTTGAGAAGCTGATGGAATACAGGGTTCCCATGCAGAATGCTGTGTTATCAGATAGAGTCTGTA
>CAZQBR010000138.1:0-2452 GCA_964591975.1 uncultured Dehalococcoidales bacterium | reverse complement strand
CAATTACTGCCTGCAGAACACAAATATGGGTGCATACGCCGCAGATGACTATGGTTTCGGGCTTGAGTGCCTTTAGTTTCTGCTCCAAAGAGGTATTATATAAACTGCTAAAAGTTCTTTTGGGTATTATTTCCCCAGGATAGGGAGAAATTTCGGGTATGATTTCAGCCTCAGCGCTACCTTCAATGCAATGAGGCGCAAACATTTTGAATTCTGGGTCATCGGGGGCATGGTGGTCACATAGATAGAAGATTTTTGAGTTCTGTTCTAACTCTCGTTCCAGCAGTTTCCTGACATTGGGTATGATACTTCGGGCGTCGATGCCGCAGTAAAGCGGGTAACCTTCCTCGAGAAAACCACGCAACATGTCCGATACAATTACTACCCTAGCCATAGCTTCGTGCTAATTCAAATAATTGCGAGTTGATGCTCTTAGTTGCCCTAGCCTACCTGCTTTCCAGCATCAAGTCCTGGCGTGGTCACATAGATAGAGTCCACCTTCACAATAACCGCAGCCTCAGGGTTGACTTGAGGGAAGTCTGCTTTCACCATCTTAACCCCCTCGTCGAAGATCTTCCCAGAGCTTTCAATCCTAGCATTACCTTTAAATTGATATCCTTCCGAGTCTCCTCTCTTCCATACCGATATTGCCACCCTCGGGTTTGCCTTTATGTTTTCTATAGTTTTCTTCATGAAGTTATTAACCAGCAGAAACTCATCATCAGAGAGCACTTTGCCAAAATGTAGAGGAATTACATTTGGCTCACCATTTTTGGTGGCAGTAGCTACAGCAAGTATGCCTGCATCTTCCACAAGCCTCTTCATTTCATCGGTAATTTTTGCCATTTTATCTCCTTTTAAAATTATTCACCTAGCCAGACTAGCCTACAACCAATTAAGCTAATCATGTCGCGTCTTTAGTTTCCCTCCCACAATCGCTCCCAAGGGTATCTTCTGTGATTTATCTCCTTGCCTTAAGTCTAGTGTCTGAAATGGCGTGCGCCTGTAAACACCATAGCTACATTATATTTATTGGCTACTTCAATCACCTCTTTATCCCTTACAGAGCCACCTGGCTGAATAATAGCCGTAACCCCACTCTTTGCTGCTAATTCAGGACCATCGGGGAAGGGGAAGAAGGCATCAGAGGCAAGAACGCTGCTTTTAACTCGCTCGCCTGCCTTTTTCAAAGCGAGCTCCACGCTTACTACCCGGCTTGGCTGCCCAGCTCCCATACCCAATAACGTCTTATGTTTAGCGATAACAATAGCATTAGATTTTATGCTCTTAACTGCTTTCCAGGCAAAGAGCAAGTCCGATAGCTCCATTTTCGTAGGTTGGCGTTCAGTTACTATGCTAGGCTGGAGCTCCGATTCGCTGAAAAAGTCTGCTGTTTGAGCTAGAAAGCCACCCTGCACATAACGAAAATCGAGCTGGGATTCCTTGCCCCGCTCAGTCTGATAGCAGCCAGAAGGTATTTTAATCAGACGTAAGTTTTTCTTGCGTCCTAGTAGCTCTAGAGCCCCACCTTCATACCCTGGGGCAATAATAGCGTCGTAGTGACTTTTATCTATTTCTTGGGCGGTGGCCAAATCTATAATTTGGTTGCTGGCTACCACACCGCCAAAAGCAGCTACTGGGTCACCGGACAAGGCCTCCTGATAGGCGTTAGCCAAGTTATCATCGCTGGCGAGTCCACAGGGATTAGTATGTTTCATTATGGCAATGGTAGGAGCAACGAAACTGCTGAGCGTATTTAAGGCGGCATCGAAATCGAGCAAATTGTTGAAGGAGACCTCAGGGCCACTTAGTGAACTCAATGAGGACAGGCCAGCTTGTCTTTGTTTCACATCCTGCTGTGTGTAAAAGGCAGCTTTTTGGTGTGGGTTCTCGCCATAGCGCAGGTCGCAGGCTTTTTTCAAAGATATAGTCATCTCTTCAGGAAGGGTTTCTTCACTAAGATATTGAGCAATGGCAGTGTCGTAAATAGCCACATGCTGGAAAGCCTTTTGAGCTAGCCTCTTTCTTGCCTCCATGTCCATATTATCCTGGTGCAGCTTTTGCAAAACCTGGTCATAATCCGCAGGGTCCACAATCACCAAGACCGAGGGAAAATTCTTGGCCGCCGAGCGAATCATAGTTGGCCCACCAATATCAATATTCTCCAACGCCTCACCCAAGGAAACATCCCCTTTAGTTACTGTTTCTACGAAGGGATACAGGTTTACCACCACTATGTCAATGATTTCAATGTGGCTTCGAGCCAGCTCATCTAAATGCTGGGGCAAATCACGTCTTGCTAGAATGCCACCATGGACTGCAGGGTGCAAGGTCTTTACCCTACCATCGAGAATTTCAGGAAAACCAGTGAGCTCTGAGATACTATGCGCTTTGATTCCAGACTCCTCAAATGATTTCTTAGTGCCCCCAGTGCTGAATATTTCGATGCCTA
>CAZQBR010000137.1:0-2697 GCA_964591975.1 uncultured Dehalococcoidales bacterium | reverse complement strand
TCAATAGGAGGCACAAATACCATGAAACCTTTTGAATTCTTGGAACCAAAAAACTTGGAAGAAGCCTGCTCCCTGCTTTCGCAGCACAGTGAGGATGCCAAGATACTCGCTGGGGGCCAGAGTCTGCGACCCATTATGAGGCAGGGATTCCTGGCTCCCAAGTATCTCATCAACATTAAGGGGCTCTCTGAGCTAGAATATATTAAGGAAGATACTAATGGTTTGAAAATCGGCGCCCTAACGACCGAAAGTGCTATTGAAAGCTCGCCCGTTATCAGGGAAAAATTTCCTCTTCTGGTAGAGATGGAGGGCTTTCTGGGCGCTCCCCAGATCCGTAACTGGGGGACTATAGGTGGTAGTTTGGCCTTCTCTGACCCGGCTGGAGATCCAGCAGTAGCTCTTATTGCCCTCGACGCCACGGTCAAAGCAGTTAGCACCCGTGGCGAAAGGGAGATTCCGGTTGAAGAATTTGAGACTGGTTATCTCGAGAGTGCCCTTGAGCCTGATGAAATCCTCACCGAGATTACCCTCCCTTACCTGCCGCCTAATTCTGGGGGCACTTTCACTGAAGAGGTGGCTAGAGCTGGAGACTTGGGAATCGCCATCGTGGCAACCGTGGTGACCCTCAATGGCGGTAAAGCAGTGAAGGCTGCCAGGATCGTTCTTGGTGCTCAGAGTGTTTCTCCTTTCAGGGCTAAAGAGGCAGAGAAGGCGGCGACTGGTAAAAAGGCTGGAGATAATCTGGGCGATGTAGCCGAGGCAACCGCTAAAGAGGCACAGCCGGGCACTGATGTCCTCGGTTCCACGGAATACAAACGGCACTTAGTTAAGGTACTGACCAAGCGGGCACTAAGCCTGGCAATATCCCGAGCCCAAACAGCTTAGTTAATATGGAGGCATATAGATGAAGCAATTACTTAAACTCAGAGTCAACGGAGAAGACCACGAGGCATATGCAGACCCACGGAGAAATCTTGCCGAGGTCTTGCGTGACGAGTTGGGTTTACGTGGTGTAAAGGAGGGCTGCAGTACCGGATACTGTGGAGCCTGCACTGTTCTCATCGATGGAAAACCCGTGAAGAGTTGCCTCATCTTTGCCCATCAGGCACAAGGAAGAGAGATTACTACCGTTGAAGGGCTGGCCAAGGATAGAGAGCTTGACCCTCTTCAGCAGGCTTTTATTGACGGTTTCGCTGTGCAGTGCGGTTTTTGCACATCGGGAATGCTCTTGTCAGCTAAGGCACTGCTGACTGAGAATCCTCGTCCATCTGAGGAAGATATTAAGAAGGCAATAGTAGGTAACCTATGTCGATGTAGTGGTTATAAAAAAATAGTTGAGTCTATCCAGCTGGCGGCAGATGGAAAGTAACCTGAGTAAACAACATCCGAGGGAGGTTTGAAAAATGAGTGAATACAAATATATAGGTAAGAGTATTCCGAGGATTGACGCTAGGGAGAAGGTTACTGGCCAAGCGATGTTTACTGCCGATCACACAATGCCACGAATGCTTATCGGTAAAATACTGAGGAGCCCGTATCCTCACGCCAGGATTACTAGAATAGATACCTCTAAAGCCGAGAAATTACCGGGAGTCAGGGCAGTAATCACTGCCAAGGATACGCCCCCGGTACGTTGGTCAAAAAGTGTGGAAGATGAATATGTATTGCCTACTGATAACATTGTTCGCAAGATAGATGACCCGGTAGCCGCAGTAGCCGCTGAGACTATAGATGTGGCAGAGGAAGCTCTGGACCTGATTGAAGTCGATTACGAGGAGCTACCTCGAGTACTTACCATTGACGAGGGATGGTCCAAGGAGCCACCGGCGGTCTTACACCCCGACCGCTTGAATTACACTCTGTACCCGCCAATGGCCAAGAGCTTCGTCTGGCGTCCCGTGAAAGATAGACCCAATAATTTGCAGACTTTCAGGATAAGAACCGGCGATGTAGCCAGTGGCTTCGAAAAGGCTGACCTGATTATTGAAAATACTTTTGAGACAGTCAGGGGGCATCATGCCCCTATGGAGACTCACGGCTGTCTCTGCTGGTTTGATAACGACGGCACTATTAACGTCATGTCAACAACTCAGTCTTCATGGTTAGATAGAACCGCCCTCTCCCGAATATACCGCTGTGATGAAGAGGCGTTCAGGATGCATAATCCCTGGGTCGGGAGTGGTTTCGGGGGAAAGTATGGAGTGAAAGAAGAGCAGCCAATTGCAATTGAGCTGTCACGAAAAAGCAAAAGACCGGTAAAGATAGTGCTCACCAGAGAAGAGTGCTTTCTTACTACCGAGTGCCGAATGCCAGTGAGGACTTATATCAAAGACGGTTATACGAAGGATGGGACACTGGTAGCTCGGGAAATAGATATGAAAGAAGACATTGGTGCTTATGCTATGGTCGGGGCGATGCTGGTTAAAAACGCTGCCTTCGGTGCTGTAGGTACCTATAATATACCGAACTTCAATTTAGATTCAGCGGGCATATATACCAATCTACCCAGGGCAAGCGTTCTACGCGGCGTCGGCACACCAGAGGTAACCTGGGCCATAGAGCAGCAGATGGATATGGCTGCCGAAAAACTGGGGGTAGACCCCCTGGAAATCAGGACCAAAAACCTCCTGAAGCGAGGTGATAAAGATGTATGTGGTCAGGAAATGAAGTCCACAGCAGCCAAGGAATGCATAGAGA
>CAZQBR010000136.1:0-2859 GCA_964591975.1 uncultured Dehalococcoidales bacterium | reverse complement strand
TCAGGCAAATTGAGCATCAAGTTCATATTCTGAATAGCCTGTCCTGCCCCTCCCTTCACCAGATTGTCAATGCAGCTAATGATTATAAGGTTCTCCGTCCTCAAATCGATAGTAGGGTAAATAGAACATAGGTTGTTCCCCCAAGTATGTTTCGTCTCAGGAGGCTCCTTGGTTACACGAACAAAAGGAGCATCCCTATAGAAATCCCGGTAAAGCTGCCGCAGTTCTTCTCTAGCTTTAGCGCCTTTGGCCAATTTGCCCTTCTTTAGTCTGGCATAACAGGAACTCAATATTCCGCGTGTCATAGGCACGAGGTGGGGCACGAAGGTAATTGAGAGGGGAGGCCCAGGATTTATCATTTCGAGTTCTTGCTCCATTTCCGGTAGATGCCGATGGCCATCGATAGCGTAAGCCCAAACATTATCGTTTGCTTCGCAATAATGAGTAGCTAGAGTCAGAGTTCTGCCGGCGCCAGAAACACCCGATTTGCTGTCGTTTATGATGCTAGGATGGATAAGACCCCCCTTAACTGCTGGCGCTAAGGCCAGAATAGCAGCCGTAGAATAGCAACCGGGATTAGCTACCAGACTTGCTGATGTGATGTCAGACTTATGCAACTCGGGTAAGCCGTAAACCGCATCTTTAAGTAGCTCTGGCCTCGGATGAGCAAAGTCATACCAGCGTGGATATTGTCCCACATCCTTTAGCCTGAAATCGGCGCTAATATCAATGACTCTTACACCTTGTTCCAGCAATCGAGGAACAACCTCGATGCTTGTTCCGTGAGGCATCGCTGAGAAGACAATATCAACATCTTTGTCCAGCTCGGCCGTAATCAGAAAATCCATATCTCCTAGATGCGGGAAAACATCACCTAGCTGTTGTCCTGCAGCACTTCTCCCTGTGACCGAGCTAAGCTCTACTTCGGGATGTTGATAGAGCAAGCGAGCTAGCTCAGCGCCAATGTATCCAGTTACGTTTATTATGCCTGCTTTTGTCCGTAGCATTAGCAATTGGATATTATACTATATGCCAAATAGTTCCGATATATTTAGATTCGGGTGAACCGGCAACCACTGTACAAGGCCGAATTGATTTAGACGAGGCCCGATGTTATATTGTTTCGTTAGTCTTGTAGGGGAGGTAAAAGGCATGCCTAAGATTTACTTCATAGATGTTACTAATCGGGATGGTGTTCAGACTGCGCACCTCGGCTTATCCAAACTGGAAAAGACAATGATAAATATATACCTCAATGAGATGGGCATCTTTCAGTCTGAATTTGGTTTCCCTACGACAAAGCATGAATCCCTTTACCTTCAGGCGAACTTGGAACTGGCGGATACGGGAGTGCTACAACCAATTCGTTTAGGGGGTTGGATAAGAGCAACTGTTGGCGATGTGGAAACAGCCTTTAGGCTCGTCCCCAACATTCGACACCTTAACATATCTATTTCTACGTCGGAGCAGATGATTTACGGCAAGTTCCTCGGGAAGAAGAACAAAGACGATATCCTACACATGATGGTTGATGCCGTGGAAGCGGCTCAAGCAAACGGGGCCGAAAGCATAGGCGTGAATGCTGAGGATGCCTCCAGAACAGACACAGACTTCCTGGTCAAATTCGGCTTGGCAGCCAAGGAACACGGAGCCCATAGGCTCAGGTATTGTGATACCCTCGGCTATGACAACCCATTTAGCATTTACGAAACCGCCAGGGCGCTGGCGGAGAATGTAGGGATTCCCATTGAACTTCATTGTCATGGCGACCTGGGCATGGCCGTCGCCAATTCCCTGGCCGGGGCCAAGGGAGCCATTGATGGGGGGCAAGATGCTTATGTCAACACTACAGTCAACGGAATAGGTGAAAGAGCAGGCAATGCCGATCTTGTAGCATCAATTCTAGCCGTTACCAAATCTAGAGGTTTCTCTGAGGAATATCAACTGGGAGATCCAATCGACTTGTCGAAGGCATGGAAAACAGCCAAATTTGCCAGCTATGCCTTTGGAGTTCCCATCCCCATAAACCAACCCGGTGTTGGAGCCAATGCCTTTGCTCATGCCTCCGGCATCCACGCCGACGGCGTACTGAAAGACTCCAATAACTACGAGTTGTATGACTTCACCGACTTAGGTAGGGGTGAACCTGAGCTTGTGGAGACCGGCAGGGAAATATGTTCGGGTGAATACGGCGGGATATCCGGTTTCAGACACATAATGGGTGAGATGGCTATACGACTGCCAGAAGGCAAAGAGGCGGAGGAACTGTTGGAACTGGCGAGATATGCCAACGTTGAAGCACAAAGGCCCCTGGTTGAGGATGAACTGATCTTTATTTACAAGTATCCCCAGATTGCCAAGAAGCTCTTGACCTTGGTCCCACCGTAGAGTAGCACTTCAGCCAAGCATGGCATAGTTGTGCCATAAATGAAGGTTCTGGAAAAGCCCAGGTAGATCAAATATCTGTAGCCACAATCGGGCAAAGTCCGTACAATGGGCGGGGGCCCCTAAGAAACGAGAAACCATGCTGACGACCGAAGACAGAGAGAGGGACTCCCTCGACTGATGTGTACTTGACAACCTCCAACCTGCACACCATGAACTGGGTGCTATCACAGAGCACGTGGACTTCAGCTTTGCGCAGGAGGAAGCGGCTGACCTCCATAGTGAAGACACAGGCTACCGTGTCTATCCCGTAGAACTGCGCCCTACTCCAGTGGTGCAACAATGTCCTGGCTGCCTTTTGTTACAAGAAAGCTTCACCATAGTAGATGCCACGCATGTCATAGCCAATATGGCCCGGCCTTATATCATTAAATTGCCCTGCCGGGCCCGCCGCGCAGTGGGGCGAGACATAGC
>CAZQBR010000135.1:0-2906 GCA_964591975.1 uncultured Dehalococcoidales bacterium | reverse complement strand
CCGCCAGTCTGATCAAGGATGCAATTTCCACAGCCAGAACATCGTTCAGCCCATATGCCCTCCTCCACAGGCATTCCCATAAATAGGGTATCGATCCCAGGGAGAACAGGAGTTTCAGGAAATCGCTCAGCAATAGCCTGGACTCCAACACCACAACCTAATGAGAGAATCGCATCAGCATTCCTAATCTTCTCTTCGATTCCGTCCAGGAATTCCCACTCGCACTGTCTTTTCACTGTGTGCTTGGTTATTACCCTTTCCTTCCCATCTAATTTGGCTGCTATAGCAAGAGATGAGGCTAAGATATCTACCTCCCTCTCCCCACCAGCAAAGCAGACAGTAGTACAGGTACCACAGCCCAAGATCAAAATATTCCCATAGTCGGCGATCATCTCTCTTATTTCTGGAAGGGGCTTTTGTTTTCCTACAATCATTGTTCTCGCTCCTATCGGTTCAGGGGGTCTGGCTGCGTTTGCTTCGTTGGCTGGGTGATCTTAACTAGAACTTCTTCAAACTGTTCAATGTCAACACTTGGTAGGTTAAACATCTCTAGCTGTTCTGCCCCCACCCCAACATCATCAAGGATTTTCTTAGCCCTATCGACTTTCCGCCTTGCCCAAAAGGTGCTTTCGTTATAAGGGCAGTACTCCTCGGGACAGCCAACGATAAAAACCTTATCGGCGCCGAGTTCAAACGCCTTTAATAAGTGTATGATACCTATCTTGGTGACACAAGGTATTGTCAAAATTCCTATATTAGATGGGCACTTTGTCCTCACAAATTCGGCAAAATCCTCTATGGCGTAAGCAGAAAAGCTACACCAAAACACTACTATTAAAGGCCTGACTCCGCTACGGGATGCATTTGCCATTGTTGTCGTTATTCCCTGTATTACTTCTTCATCTTGATACTGTTTGAGTGTTACTGCCTTTGCTGGGCATTCATTAACACAGATTCCGCAAGCCTGGCATTGATCAACTCTAATGTCGACGCTTCCGCTAGCGGTTATGATAGGCACCCCATAGGGGCAGATACGTACGCAAGTCAGACAGGTTGAGCACTCTTCCTCAATGTATTCAGTTCCCAAGCCGCAACTGAGGCATCTTCGAGCTTCCCTTATTGCTAATGCTCGGTTATAGCCCAATTCAATCTGAGCAAAATTATGTACTCTTTCCTCCACGGTTAAACTAGGCATTTGCTGCCTGTCCAACTTTTTTATTTTATTGATGATTTGTGACGAAAGCTCTCCAAGCTCTGTTTCCTGGGGTGGTAACATGGCCAGGGGTTTACCTGTAAGATACCTGGCGATAGACAAGGCCGCTTTGCGACCGTTTGCCATGGCCTCGACCGCACTGCCAGGCCCAGTGGCGACCTCTCCACTGGCGAAGATGCCTTCCTCGCTGGTAGCCAGGGTATCAGTGTCAAGGAGCAACTGCCCTCTTTCGTTAAGCCTTATTCCACTATCTTTTAGGAAGGAAAGGTCAGCTGCTTGGCCAATGGCAATAATTATCATATCCCCATCAATCACCGAGACTTCTTCCTCGCTGAAACTGGGGTTAAATCTGCCTTCAGCATCAAAAACAGCAGTGCACCTCATGCACTCCAGGCCAGTCACCTGGCCATTCCTGCCCAGGATGCTTTTTGGGCCTTTGGAGCAATGGATTTGAACCCCTTCCACCAAAGCTGCCTCGATCTCCCAGGGGAAACTTGGCATCTCTTCTCTAGCTTCAAGGCACACCATGTGTACCACTCCAGCACCTAGGCGGAGGGCAGCCCTGGCTACATCGATGGCTACATTGCCGCCACCGATAACGATTACCTTTACTCCCGACTGAATTTTCTGTCTATTGAGGTTAACCTCCCGTAAAAAGGGGAGGGCTAGCAAGATACCACCTAGCTCTATCCCTGGGATTCGCAACCCCCGACTTAGAGGAAGGCCAGTGCTGACCAGTATCGCCCGGTAGTCCTGATTTTTGAGACCACTAATGGTGAGGTTCCTACCAAGCTCGCTATTGGTCTCTATGTTAACATTGAAGGCCATGATTCTCTCAATGTCCCTTTGGAGCACCTCTCGGGGCAGGCGATACTTAGGGATAGCACTTCTCAGGGCACCACCAGCAGCATCCTCACGCTCGAAGATGGTTACCCTATAGCCCATTTTTGCCAGGTCATGGGCTGCGGTCAATCCACTAGGTCCAGAGCCGATTATAGCAACCTTCTGGCCTTGTTTGAACTCGCCCTGGTTTTGGGGCCTGCTGTGATATGCATTCTCTACTACAAATCTCTTCAGCGCCATAATGGACAGCGGTTGATCAACCTGCCCCCGCCTGCATTTGGTTTCGCAAGGGTGAGCACAGATCATTCCGCAGATGGAGGGAAGGGGGTTGGTCTCCATTATCAATTCTAAAGCTTCGCTGAACTCGCCCCGGGCAATAGCGGCTATGTATCCACGAACATCTTGGTGAATGGGGCAGGTAACCTGGCATGAAGGTTGAGCTTCTCTCCACATTGTCGAGCCAGAGGACATCATTCGGGGATAGCTTTCAGAGGATTTCTCATGGTTTTGATTCATACTCTGTACACCCACTGGACATTAATAGCAACATATGTCATGTTTGGATGCTACAGGAAGCTAGCATCAGGTAAACAGGATTGTACTGTTCCATTTCCTCTCTCATCATTTGGCGGATATTACTTCATCCTCCATCGTTCGGGAGGGTCAACCTCAAGGAGGGCAATATTTTGAGAGCTTAATGTGCGAAATGAACGGGGATTACCCACTATTTTTGCCTTTTGTCTTCAGCGAGACATGTCACTTCTTTAACCACTTCTCAACTCGAATAAGCAGCTCCGCTGGAGCCACTGGTTTGTCAACAAAATCTTCGGCTTCCAGACTAAGTCCCTGA
>CAZQBR010000134.1:0-2956 GCA_964591975.1 uncultured Dehalococcoidales bacterium | reverse complement strand
CAGGAGCAGCAGGTTTGGTCATCATCCTGGTTGTTTTAGGATTGATTCTTCTCAAGGGCCCTCAGGAGACCATCGATTCCATTGCGGTCCTGCCGTTTGAGAACCTTACGGGTGATGAAGGGAAGGAATATTTCGTCGATAGGGCGACCGATGAGGTGATCGGGCAGTTGAGCAAGATTGGAGCCTGTAACGTGATTTCCCGCACTTCCGTTATGCAGTACAAGGGTAAAGAGAAACCCCTGGCCGAGATTGCCCGGGAGTTGAATGTGGATGCTATGGTAGAGGGGACGGTATATCAGGTCGGTGAAAACGTGCGCATCAGGGTTCAGCTGTTCGATGTGCTTCCCGAGGAGCAGAACCTTTGGGCTGATACCTACGACCGGCCCATGACCGATGTGCTGCTCATGTACAGCGAAATAGCAAGCACCATTGCCGACAAGGTCCGCGCCGCCGTCACTCCCACCGAGCGCACCCGCCTGGCAAGCGTCCGCCAGGTAAACCCCGAAGCATACGATGCTCTCCTCATGGGCATGCAGAAGGAGAGCCTACTCACGCCACAGGCTTACGACATTGCGCTCGAGTACTACGAGCTGGCGCTGAAGAAAGACCCGAATTACGCCGCCGCCCATTTGGCTGTGGCCTATGTCTGGCTGTTGCGCAACCAGTTTGGGTACACGGCGCCGCGTGAGGCGGGTCCGAAGGCAAAGGCGGCCGTTCTGAAGGCCTTGGAGTTGGATAGCACACTCGCGGACGGGCATGGGTTGTTGGCTTGCGTTAACTTCCTTTATGAATGGGACTGGGCTGGCGCCGAAGCAGAGTGGAAGAGGGCCATCGAGCTCAATCCCAACTATGTGGACTCAGTTTACGCGCATTTCCTGTGGGTCATGAAACGCCCGGAGGAAGCGATGGCGCAGATGGAGCGAGCCCTGCAATTAGACCCGCTTAACGAGCTTGTCCATATCCATCATGGATTTATTTTGCTGTCGGCAGGCCGGTATGATGAGGCCATTGTACAGATGCGCAAGCTGCTCAGAACATCTCCACAGCATCCGATGGCACACGGTGGGCTCTCAACAGCTCTCTGGCAAAAGGCCATGTATGAAGAGTCTCTGACAGAAATGAAAGCGTACTACTCCTACATGGGGGATCTTGAGGTCGAAGAGGCCTTGACGCAGGGGTATGCGCAATCGGGCTATCGGGGTGCTATGAGGCGCGCGGCGGATTTAATGGCAGCGCGCACTAGCAAGACCTATGTGGTCTCTGTGGACCTTGCGTGTCTGTATGCGATAGCCGGGGAAAATGACCAAGCCCTCGAATGGCTCGAGAAAGGTCTCGAGGTGCGCGATCCGGTCATGCCCTATGTCGATGCATACGTGGAGTTCGCGCCCTTGCGCTCCGATCCTCGCTTTCAGGACCTGCTGCGCAAGATGAACCTTCCGGTGGATGAGAAAGAATAATAACAGGAGAAATTCCTCTCCCTATGGAAAAACGCTGATCCTGGTATTGCTGAGGTTAAGGTAACATGATGACGTGATGCACCTCCACTGGGTCTTTATTCTGTAGTAAAGTACCCAGGAGAGAAATTCAATCAAACGGAGATACCACATGCATTATATGGGTATTGACCATCATAAGCAATACTCACACATTACGGTCTTGGATGAGAGAGGCGAAGTTATCAAGGCCGACAGGGTTGGGAACACCAGCAAGGAAGTGAAGGTATTTTTACATGACCTTGGGGGAAAGATTGAAGGTGTAATCGAAGCTGGCTATGCCCACTACACGATGTTGGATTTAATGGATTCTGTAGGAGTGAGGATGAAGATAGCTCACCCTGAGCAGGTCAAGGCGATAGCAAAAGCCAAGATTAAAACAGACAAGAGGGACTCAAAGATATTGGCGCATTTACTTCGGAGCGATTTAATTCCTGAGGTTTATTGTCGGGACAAGGAGAATCGGGAGGCTCAGCGGGTTTTAAGGCATCGGGTTACATATGTACGCATGCAGACACAGGTGAAGAATCGGATACGAGCGTTGCTTGCCAAGCAGAGGGAGGAGGTTCGGCAGGTAGTGGAACTGGAAGAGGGTCTTTTCACGGTAAGCGGTTTTAAGGTTTTAGGAAGTTTAGAATTACCCGGGAAAGATCAGCAAATGTTGGAGTCATTACTAGAGACGCTTGAACACTTAAAGGGGAAGATTAAGTTGTCTGATGCCCTTGTGAGGGAGCTCTTACGCAGCAGTGAGGAGGCGCGGCTTATCAGTACCTTGCCCGGTTTTAAAGAGTTCTTCCCTGTATTAGTGTCTGTAGAGATAGTGGATATCAACAGATTCGACTCGCCGGCAAAGCTTCACAGTTATGCAGGATTGGTTCCATCCACCTATGCCTCAGGAGAGAAGTTATACCATGGCAAGCTTGTTCGTCAGGGGAACAAGTGGCTGCGCTGGGCGGCTGTGGAAACAGTGTGGCCGGCAGTGAGGTCTGATTTTGATATTCATCTATTTTATCAGAGAAGAAAGAAGAGGAAAGGAGCGAACTCTGCCAAGGTGGCTACAGCGCGGAGGTTGCTGACTATAATCTATCGGGTTTTGAAAGAGAAGAGAGCATACATTCCATATAAAAGAGAAAAGCATACGGCTGCCTTCACTCGCATCTAACGAACCTTTTTGGTTGCGTTCTGGTTGAGGTTAAGGAGCCGTTGCCGGATATTACGGTGTGTGCAGAGCCAACCTAATAGTTGGAGGCACGGATAGAAGGATGGTTAAAAAAACCGAAGAGAGGAGAGTAAATAAGAAAGAATAAAAAAAAGACTTGCGTTACGTCATCATAGAAGGATGCGAAGAGCAGGCAGGCAGGGTTGAAGAGATAAAGACCCTAAATTCCTGACTTCCTTGTATAGAATCCAGTTCATTTTGTTTTAAAAGGCAAAAAGTGGACACTATATGGACACTCGGGGAC
>CAZQBR010000133.1:0-2977 GCA_964591975.1 uncultured Dehalococcoidales bacterium | reverse complement strand
TCTACTCTGCTATAATTTTTAAAATGGCCACAGAGAAAGAAAAGGCAGTAGAAATAGCCATTGAGCAGATCGAACATCAATTTGGTAAAGGGTCTATCATGAGGCTGGGTGAATCCCCAGCTAGAATATCCGAAGATGCTATTTCAACCGGGTCATTGACTCTTGATTTGGCTATAGGCATAGGTGGCATACCTCGAGGGCGAGTTACTGAAATTTTTGGCTCTGAGGCTTCAGGCAAAACCACACTCGGCCAGCATATAATTGCTGAGGCTCAGAAGGCCGGCGGCATCGCAGCGTACATTGATGCCGAGCATGCTCTTGACCCTGTCTATGCTGCTAATTGCGGTGTTAAAGTTGATGACTTGCTCATTTCCCAGCCTGATACAGGTGAGCAAGCTTTGGAAATAACTGAAACTCTGGTAAGAAGTGGTGCTGTGGATGTGATAGTCATTGATAGCGTAGCAGCATTGGTACCCAAAGCGGAGATAGAGGGCGAGATGGGTGATGCCCATGTTGGCTTGCAAGCGCGGTTGATGTCCCAGGCGTTAAGGAAATTAACGGCTGCTATTGGCAGATCCAGAACGGCGGTTATTTTCATCAATCAGTTACGGGAGAAGGTAGGCATCATTTTTGGCAATCCAGAGGTAACTCCTGGCGGGAGGGCACTTAAATTCTATAGTTCGGTGAGGATAGATTTAAGGAGAGGCGATACCATCAAGCAAGGCTCGGAGATTATGGGCACCAGAGTAAGGGCCAGAGTAGTCAAGAATAAAGTGGCTCCTCCTTTCCGCAGCGCTGAATTTGACATAATGTTCAACCGTGGCATAAGCAAAGAGGGAGATTTAATTGACCTGGGCGTAACAGCAGGCGTAGTAAAAAAAGCTGGTGCCTTTTTTAGTTATGGTGAGATAAAGCTAGGACAGGGGAGAGAAAATGCCAAAGATTACTTAGTGCAACATCCTGAACTTATTTCGCAACTGGAACATGAAATCAGAACTTTAATAGCTGTTCCCACTATACCTGTCAGGGAAGAACATAACCCTTCATAACAAATGACCAATATCCAATCAAGGAGAGACTCTTTTGATAGAAGACACCGCCTTTCAACATTGCCTTGAGGCAGCTTACCGCTATCTCAGTTATCGTCCCCGTAGTGAAGAAGAAGTAAGACAGCGTCTCCACAAGCATGGTTTTGAGGAAGAAGCTGCCGAGAAGACAATCGTCAAACTCAAAGAGCAAAATTTGATTGACGATTTTGCCTTTGCCCAATTTTGGAAGGACAGTAGATTATCCTTTAGGCCCAAGAGCCAAAGCTTAATAAACAGGGAATTAAAGGGTAAGGGGGTAGCCGTAGAGATTATTGAGCAGGTAACTAAGGACATAGATGATGAAGGCAACGCTTATAAACTGGGCCGTAATCGTGTACGTGCCCTTGCTCATTTAGATTATCCGGACTTTTATCGACGCTTATCAGGCTACCTTGGTTATCGGGGCTTCACTCATGAAGTTATTAGGCGTATAATAACGCTTTTGTGGCAGGAAAAGGAACGGTGTTGAGATGATAGATTGGGGATTGACAGCTAAAATTGCCGGTGGTGGTTTTGGCATGGTATTTCTCATCTTGGCAATATTAGCCCTGATAGTGTGGATAGTAGGGCTAGGAGCGCGAAGAATCTCAAAAAACAGCTCGAGGAGCAAGGAAAAGAGCCAGGAATAAGACTACTAATGCATTTTTGTAGACTTTACAAGGAGCAGAGTTGTTTGGTCTGTTAGAGAGTGGTTTTCAGCAGTTTGGCTGGGGCAATGCTTTAATGCTTCTTATTGCCGGGGGTCTCATTTATTTAGGGATCGCAAAAAAGATGGAGCCCCTTTTATTGATACCAATAGGATTTGGCATCCTGTTAGTTAATCTGCCTCTTGGTGGCGTGATGGATTATAGACTGGAGGTGAAGTCCCTTGAAGCAGGCAACGTGGTTGAAGTACAAATGCAGGAAGGGGAGCGGTTTCAAGAGGGAAATATCCTTTGCCAATTAGACTCTGGGGCGGTAGTGGCTCCGATTTATGGCAGAGTTGAGGATATTAAGGTGTCGCCGGGTCAACGTATTGAAGCTGGAGATGTAGTAGCTTCAGTTCTAACCACGGCACAAACTGACCAATCGGAACTGCCGACCGAACCACTGGGATTGCTTTCCAGAATATTTGCGTTTGGCATCATGTGGCAGGTGATTCCTCCTCTTATCTTTCTTTGCTTAGGAGCATTAACTGATTTTGGCCCTATGCTTGCTAATCCCAAAACCTTGTTTCTTGGTGCCGGGGCGCAGTTTGGGGTGTATTTTGCCTTTTTTGCGGCCCTACTCTCGGGGTTTACTGTCCCTGAAGCATGCTCTATAGGCATAATTGGTGGTGCTGAGGGACCGACGACGGTTTATGTTACCTCTATCCTTGCCCCCCATATAATAGGTGCTACTGCTGTGGCTTGCTATTCCTATATGGCGCTTGTGCCTATTATCCAGCCACCCATAATAAGGCTCCTTACCTCAAAAAAGGAAAGGGCTATATATATGAAGCCACAGCTAAGAGAGGTAGCACGGTTGGAGAAGATATTATTCCCCGTAATTTCAGCTATTGTAATTATACTGATTGTTCCCATGTCAGCTCCACTTATTGGTTGTTTTATGGTTGGGAATCTATTTCGGGAAAGTGGTGTTGTTGAGAGACTTAGTAATACCGCCCAAACATCGCTGATTGATATTTTGACCATCTTCTTAACATTATCTATAGGAGCGAGTATGCCAGCAGAAAATTTCCTTCTGCCCAAGACTTTATTAGTCCTGATTTTAGGGATAGTAGCCTTTGCCACCGCTACTGCTGCTGGTGTGATATTAGCTAAAATAATGAATTTATTCTCCAAGGAAAAAATAAACCCCATGATAGGGGCTGCTGGGGTATCAGCGGTTCCCATGGCAGCAAGGGTAGT
>CAZQBR010000132.1:0-3030 GCA_964591975.1 uncultured Dehalococcoidales bacterium | reverse complement strand
GCTTTGAGAATGTGAAGCACGCTCACCCTTCCAGCACAAGGGACCCGAATGACCCTAACATTATCTGGGTAGCGAATCCTGAGCCTCCCGGCTCTATCGGCTGCCCGATAAGCTGACTCGGCACAGCAAAAGGCGATGATCTTACCCACTTTCTCCATAATTATTCTCCGTAATAGTTGAATACCCTCTTTCTTGTCACCCTGAGCAAAGCGAAGGGCCTAAAAGCTCCAGAGATTCTTCGCTACTCTCAGAATGACAAGCCAACTGTTATCATCCTCCTATTGCTTCCACTTCAGCCAGTAGCTGCTCATCACTATAGCCCTCAAACTTTATCGCATTTGCTGGACAGATGGCAGCGCAGACGCCGCACCCGTCACAGGCAAGGTCATAGATTTTGGCGGTCCATTTTTCGGTATCCACTCGGACTAACCGAATTGCGTCATGGGGGCAAACCCGGATGCAAGTGAGGCAAGCCCGACACTTTTGACTATCTGCCTTTACCTTTTCCACCTCCACCATTGCCTCCCCCAGAGATAAAAGCTCATGGATGCTCATCACGGCAGATGCAATATCGGTCAAAGCCCGGCTGATAGCTAAGTTCCCCCGGCAGCCACCAACAAAAAACATCCCTTTCCTGGCTGATTCTACGGGAAAGAGATGCACGTTTTCATCCTGATAAAAGCCTTGGAAGTCGGTCCCTATATTTAGCATAGAACTTAAGGCTTTGGTTCCTTCAGGGGGCAAAGCTTTTTCCTCAGCCACCAAGAGGTCACAAAGGAGTGTTACCTCCTCACCTAGAAGAACATCCTTTGACTTCACCTTTACTCGGCCATCCTCGCCGTATATCTGTGGTGACTCATCAAATTTTAAAAACATTACTCCTCGATTGCGCGCCTCCCGATAAAGCTTCTCTGTCCCTTCGCTATCCACCTTCAAATTCCTACAAAACACGTAAACCTCGCTCCCCAGATCCTCTTTAACCGCCAAGGCATTGTTCAGAGTAGAGAGGGTAGGGAGACGGGAATTTTCGTTAGAGACATCGAGAACAAAGCCTATGGTTTCAGGCCTTCGTTCCAACTTCTCTGGAGCTCGAAGCATCTCGACAAGCTCTAGCTGTGAGATGATATTAACTCCGGGTTTAAGCTCAAAGTCTTGGGCAACAATTTCTGTTTTATATCCGGTGGCAAAGATGATTGCTCCGAAGCTCCGGGAGATTTCCTTTCCCCCTCTTCTTATCCTTACAGCAAAATCCCCCACCTCCCCTTGTACCCTTGCTACCTCAGCAGAAGTTAGAACCTCGATATTCTCATCTCCCTCTATCGCCTTTGTCATCAAGCTGAGCATCTCTTTCGGGCTTGTCTCAAGTCCGTAAAAGTCTTCAAGCTCCCTAAGCTTCCCCCCAAAGGCCAACTCTCTTTCCACCATAGTTATCCTAATCCCAAGCTGAGAAAGCTCAAGAGCTGATTTCATCCCAGAGAACCCTCCGCCTACCACTAGAACCTCTTTGCTTACCGGAACTGCCTTTCTTTCCACAGGCTGAAGCAACCGAGCTTTATTTATAGCCATCCTTATGAGTTCCAGGGCCTTCCCGGTGACATCCCCTTCATGAGCCCAAGAACATTGCTCCCTGATGTTTGCTAGGGAAAGAAGATTGGGATTAAGCCTAAGCCTTTCTAGAAGCCCGGTAAAAATGTGCTCACAGAGCTCCAGTGAGCAAGCAGCGATGACTACTCTATTTATGTTCTCAGCCAAGATTCTGGAGGCCATTGCCTTCTCTCCTTCTTCAAGGCACAAGTTATGGCTTATGTCTACAAAGGCAACGTCTTCAAGCTTCTCTAAATCCCCACTGATTCTGGGGAAATCTATGTTCTTCAGACTCTCCCCACAATCGCAGAGGAAAACGCCTATCTTTACTTCCATCTCTCCAAAACCTCCGTTGCTCTTTCCGCTGCTGAGATTCCATGGGCGATGGAATCGGGGATATCCTTCGGACCCTGACAGGTTCCGGCGAGGAAAATCCCCTCAACATTGGTCTCTATAGAATTGAAAGGCTCTTTGGTATCAAAGAAGCCACAATCGCCTAAATTTATTCCCAGGGTTCTCGCCAGATCCCAAGAATCTTTTCTGGGAGCGATGCCTACCGAAAGGATCACCATATCAAAGAGCTCCCGACCCACCTTTCCTTGTAAAATATTCTCAAACCTCACCTCGAGTTCCCTGGAGGAAGTTTTCAAAATTTCCACAGGTACCCCTCGAACAAATCGAATACTTTCCCGACACTCCTCATAAAACTCGACGAAGCCCTTTCCAGCAGTCTGAAGATCAATATAAAAGATAGTCACCTGGGCATCAGGGTTTTGATATTTGATAACTCTAGCGAACCTCATGGCGTACTTACAGCATATCTGGGAGCAATAGCCATGGCTTTCATCCCTTGAGCCCACACACTGAATAAAGGCGATATTCTGAGGTTCTTTCCCATTTGAGAGAAGCTTAAGACAGCCTTCATGGTTGAAAATCCTTTCCAAGTCAAGGCCAGTTAAAACGTTAGGATATCTACCGTAACCCAAGGGGCCGATTTCTCGGGCGTTAAAGACATCAAAGCCAGTGGCGACGATGATGGCGCCGACGCTTAGCTCCTTCCTTTCCTGCTCCCGGTCAAAATCTATAGCGTTCGTGGGACATACTCCCTGACAAAGGTTGCACTTCTGGCCTCTGAGGCGAAAACATTGGGATTCATCGATGACATAGGAATAAGGAACTGCCCCAGGGGAAGGGGGATGGATTGCCTTAGGCTCGGTAGGACATATCTCGAGACATATTCCGCAAGCGATGCATCTTTCCCTGGAAATATATTGGGGCTTTTGCCAAAGCTCGACCTGGAAATCGCCAACCCCACCGGTTACCCCCACCACCATCGAATCGGTCAGGATTGAAATTCGGGGGTGAGTTGCCACCTCCTTGAGCTTTTGGGAGACAAGGCAGACGGAGCACTTAGTGCAAACCTCCGTTGCTTTACAACAAAAAGAA
>CAZQBR010000131.1:0-3102 GCA_964591975.1 uncultured Dehalococcoidales bacterium | reverse complement strand
TCTGGTGCGTCTGTTATTGTAAAGAAGGGGCTCCTGCTAAGAGAACCAGCTCGGAACCCCCTTTTGTGTCGTGCCAAGAGGGAAATGAAAGATGCTAAGGCCATAATTATGAAGAATGGCAAACCGGCAACCCAGGGTGTGTGTCCCACCTGTGGGACCAAGATGTTCAGGATAGGGAAGAGTTAAGGCTGATAATTATTTCCGAATTGGGATTCTGTATGAGGCTGGATATTTGTATGTGAGGACTATCCAGCCTCTTTATTACACATCGCACAATATGGACTATCGTGCAATAGTGAGTTGAAGAGCATAATGAAAAAAGGCGGGATGCCACTTGCCCGATTACAGCTGAGGCTACCCACATGGGGGGGAGGCTTCAATTTAAGCCAGTGGGTGAAAAGCTAAACCTCTGGCACCCCAGTTCCCCTGGCAGAGCCCGCTATTCTGTTCTACTTACCTTCCTTTATTGAACGTTTCAGCGCTCCTTACCCCCGGAGTATCAGTGTGTACTACCTCTTGGTCAGCAGTTTCTAAGGCTTTGTCCAGCCTTTCTACGCCTTCGTCTATTTGTTCTTCGGTAGTAATCAAGGGTGGTGCAATAACGAGAGTATCATACCAGGGAGCGACATATAACCCAGACTTTAGTGCCTCAGCAGCTATTCTATCCGTCATAAGAACTTTGCGAAACTTATCAGCCTTGGTATTAAAGGGCTCTTTTGTCTTTCTATTCTTCACTATTTCAAGAGCCCAAAAATGCCCAATTCCTCTGGCATCTCCAATACATTGGTGACGGGCCTCCAATTCATATAATCTCTTTTCCAGATATTTACTAACTCTCTGAGGAAGACCCGTTGCCATGAGCTTTTTATATTCGGCTACTGCTGGGGGGATAGCTGATAAGGCAAGTGGATGGAATGCATATGTATGTCCATGAATAAGGGGTTCTTCTTCAAAATAATCGGCAATCTTTCTGGTTGTTACCGTAACTCCAACCGGAGTATATGCACCCGTACATCCTTTGGCGGTGGTTAATATATCGGGGATGACATTCCAGTTTTGTACCGCCCATGTTGGCCCGGTGCGGTGCCAACCACTCATCACTTCATCAGCAATAAGCAAGACGCCATTTTCATCGCAAATTTTCCTTATTCGAGGTAGATATTCTGGTGGCGGCACTATTCTACCATTTGTACCAGGTACAGGCTCAACAAGCACCGCCGCCACATTCCCCTCCTCTTTAATCATATAATCTACATATTCAGCACATTGTATCTTGCAATCAGGATAATTTAGTCCAAATGGACACCGATAACAGTAAGCATCGGGGGCAAAGCGGACACCTTCTACCGTACATCTGGCTCGCTCGGCATACCATCGTCTTGGGTCTCCGGTAAAGGAAGCCCCGGCAGCAGTAGCCCCATGATAGGAATGATACCTTGAAATTACCTTATAACTGGGCACCATATACTGTCTCAGTACCTTTAAGGCAGCTTCATTCGCCTCAGTTCCAGACGTGGAGAAGAAGATTTTATCTAAACCGGCAGGCATTACCGTAAGTAGAGCCTCAACTGCGTTGGCGGTTGCTTCCTGTGCAAATCCAGGAGCTATGTAAGGCATCTTCTCAGCCTGCTTGACTATAGCCTCAATTATTACCTTGTTTTTATGACCAAGATTAGAGCACATTAATTGAGACGAGAAATCGAGATAACGCTTACCGTTCTCGTCATACATATAGATGCCTTCAGCGCCTGTGATGAATAACGGTTTCCACCCCCTTTGTGCTCTCTCGATGCCATAAGTGTGTCTTGTTAATGCCTCAAGCCTTTCTTCTGCTTTAGTCACTTTTAGCTCCTCCTTTCTTTATTTAGGTTTATATTCTGGAGAACTTCTATACGAGCTTTTATAGTGGGGGTCCTTCAGATATGGGCACGAATCACCGCATGCTTTTAGAAGGCCACATTTGACATTGTGACTGCCGTCATCCCACTCAAGAATAAATGCGCTAACATGTCTTACGGGGCAGTGGACACGGCGCCTTTCAACCATTTTGGTCATCTGCTAACCTTCCTCGCCGAGAAGCCTTAATTTCGATTCACGGCCCTCTCTTTTCCTGGCTATCAGTGTGAAAGCCCTGGGGACATCTGCCATCAAAGACTTTGATTGTTCCGCCGCATCCGAGTAAAATTTTATCATCTTCTCTTCTATCTCTACAGCCTTATCCAGGGCCTCAGAAAAGCTAGCCTCCTCGGCCAGTTCAGTTTTCAAAGTATACTCATCCGGGTTCAGGTTAAAGGCAAAACAGCCCTCAATGGCATCAGTGATAACTCCGTAGTACGCTCTTTCAATCTGTACTATGTTTTTTCTATTCTCTTTGGCGAAGGAGAGGAAAACGTCCGCACCTTTTGAGTATCTCTGCGACAGGTCTTCATAGAACTTGACACTGTCTTCTTCAAGTTTTCTAGCAAAACTGATAGCTGCCGAAGCCGTATTTATTTCCATCTATAACCACCTTTGAATGACAACTTTACCTTCGGTGAAGAAACGTATGGCATCTCTGCCTTGTCCGTGCAAGACGCCAAAGAAGGAGTCCTTCATTCCGCCGAAGGGGAAGAATGCCATAGGCGCCACGATACCAATATTTATGCCAACATTACCAGACTCAATCCTATATTGGAATTCTCTGGCAGCTTTACCACTTGAGGTGAAAATAGCGTGCGCGTTACCAAAATTACTACTGTTTGCCATTTCTATCGCTTCATCAAGGTCTTCAGCTCGCATAACACTGGCTACCGGGCCGAAGATTTCTTCCCGGCCAATCGTCATCTCTGGCATAACGCCCTCAAAAACAGTCGGGTTAAGGAAGCATGTATCCGGATAATCCCCGATAATGGTGGGTTTTCTGCCATCAAGGATGAGCTTTGCTCCTTCTGCTAAACCTTTGTCTATATAATCTAAGGCTCTCTCTTTCCCATCAACTGATTGCATAGGACCCATCTGGATTGATTCATCAAGCCCATAACCAACCTTTATCTTAGATGCTGTATCAACAAAGGCGTCTAAAACCTTATTGTAGAAGGCATCATCCTTACCAACAATAACCAG
>CAZQBR010000130.1:0-3113 GCA_964591975.1 uncultured Dehalococcoidales bacterium | reverse complement strand
ACCACAGAGATTAGAGGCGTAATTCCTCTAGAGCTAGCTTTACCTACCACTGAACGAACATCGGCATGACTACGTGAGTATAGTTGTCTACCCCTATGGGGCGGATGACCCCGGGACTTGAGGGGGTGGTAATCTCCAGGGCAACTTGAGTTTGGTGGAGGATACTTAGAACGTCGGAAAGATATTTTACATTAAAGGCAATTTTGGCCTCTTCACCGTCGACAAGAGCATCAATTTCACTGACATTGTCACCAATTTCTTCAGCCTGAGCAGAAACGGTTATCTTTCCCGGGGTAAGCTCAGCGCCTGGGGTGACAACTATGCGAACAATGCCACTAGCGTCACGAGCAAATATGGAAGACATTTTAGCGATTCGCAGAAATTCGTTAATATCTACTACTGCCCTCGTCGTATAGCTCTGGGGAATGACCTGGGAATAGTTGGGAAACGAGCCTTGAATAAGCTGAGAGACTATCTCTGCATTCTTGAGGCGGAAGAGGGCCTGACTTTTTTGTTGATCTATGGTAATTTCCACTGCTTCCTCTTGGTCACCGAGAAGTCGGTTTAGCTCATTGAGAGTTCTTGCTGGAATGATTATAGTAATTTTCTGATCAACTGCAGAGGCGAGAGTTGCTTTGTGGACAGCTAATCTGAAGCCATCAGCAGCTACCAGGTTGAGTTGTTTATCTTCAAGCTCGGTGTTGATTCCGGTTAATACAGGCCGGGACTCTTCAGTGGCAGCGGCAAAGACGACTTGTGCAATTCCTTCTCTGAGGTCAGCTGCCTCAATGCTGGTAGTCAGGCCATCGCTTATCTTGGGAGTGGGTGGAAAGTCTTGAGCATCGATGCCATTTATATGGGCCTGGAAGCGACCGCTTTTAAGCTCCAAGGTGTGACTGCCAGCGGGAAGAGCGATTTCAATCAAGTCATTAGGCAAGGAATTAACAAAATCAACGAGCAATCGAGCCGGAGCAGTTATGCTGCCTTCCTGTTCTACCTTGGCGCCAATCCAGCAGGTAGTAGCCATTTCCAGGTTGGTAGCTGCTAGTTTGAGACGTGATGGCTCAGCTGTTAAGAGGATATTTTGGGTAATAGGCAAGGTAGACCTAGTAGCCACAGCTCTACCAACTATTCCTAGCCCCTTACTTAGATTCTCTTGCAGACAAGATAATTTCATTAGCTATCCTCCGAAACCTTATCACACTTGCCAGTATACTATTTAGTTGACGGGGCGGTCAATGGGTCCTGCGTTATTGTTGATGTTTTAGGCTTGGGGGCCGACAATATATATACCACCATAGCTGGATTGGTCTAGGATCTCGGATTTTGTTTTCTTGCCCGAGGCCACATCTAACGCCTCTCGGAATAGGACTTGTCCTAACTCCTCAAGGTTATTTGCAGAAGCTATGTCTACATAGATGTCTATATTGTCCTTCATATGTTCATAGGTTGCAGGATTTGCAGTCACTTTTAGCACTGGTACAAAAGGGAAGCCGACAGGAGTACCTCTGCCAGTAGAAAAGAACATGACATTGGCTCCGGCAGCGGCAAGGCAAGTAAGGGATTTTGAATCATGCCCCGGGCCATCTACAATGAAAAGGCCATTGCCCTCTGGTCTCTCACCATATTCGTATACTTGTTGTATAGAAGTAGTTCCGCCTTTTGCTATCGCTCCCAGTGATTTTTCCTCTATTGTAGTCAAGCCGCCTTCAATATTACCTTTACCAGGTTGTGTGCCCCTTAAATCTACTCTGGCATCCAAGAAACGCTTTTCATAACGCTCAGTGATTTCTATAATTCTGCGGCCTATCTTGCTGGACGCTGCTCTCTTTGCTAATAGATGTTCAGCTCCGATAAACTCTGTAGTTTCACTGAAGACACCACTTCCACCGTTTTTAATTACTGAGTCCAAAGCTGCACCAATAGCAGGATTGGCACCTAAGCCCGAAGTAGTGTCGGAGCCACCACACTCAGCGCCAAACATTAGCTTGGAGTCATCAAATTCTTCCCTCCTTATACGTGAAGCGTCACTCACCATCTGTCTGGCGATTCGCGAACCTTCAGCCACAGTGGCAATAGTCCCGCCTATTTTTTGAATTACAACCTTTGCCACAGGCTTCCCTGACAGAGCAATATTATTCAGTACTCCATCAACAGCAGTCTGTTCACAGCCGAGGCTGACCAGCAAAACGCCAGCTAGATTTGGATTACGGCCAAGATTGGCCAAAGTCCGATTCACCAAGTTTATATCAGACGGAGTCTGTCCGCAGCCTTCGTAGTGAGTAAAAAGTGCACACCCCTTAACGTTTTCACTGATTTGGCGAGCTGCATCACAGGAACAGGCTACTGTAGCTAGTATGCCCACGTAGTTTCTGGTGCCTACAGAACCATCCGGCCGGGGATAACCCCAAAAACTCATTTTTACCTCCTTGGCTAGATTACCACGAGCTCGAGTGCTGGTTACACTGTGCATGTGGACGTGCTGTCAAAGCTGAACATCTGTGGTAGACCCACTAATGATTGTAGCATATTTCATTATGGGTGAGCCGGATTTTATATAGCTGAGGCTGAATTTATGCCCAAAGGGCATGATATCTGCTAACATCTCAGAAATAGCACTTCTATCTGTCTTTAGCTCCATGACCTGCTCCGTGTGTCAATTAGCTTAGAACCGATGGCAAGAAACCAGTTTCTGTATATATATACCTTTGACACTTCTTGGCTTATTATTCTCCTTTCCTCTTTGCGCTTAAAAGCAGTGCGGTTTTGAAACCTATAACACTGGAACAAACTTTTCCATGTCTCTACTAAAGATATGGAAAGGCTTGTAAGTACCATCTTCTACCTTTGCCTGGTGCTTCGCTATCTCCTCCTCATCGAGGTCTATCCCCAGTCCAGGTGTTTCGGGAACTTCAATGCAGCCATCAGCGATTTTTATCCGCGGTTTAACTGCCCATGGTGCCATTTGCTCATGCTCAAGGATCAGGAATGAGGGAATGGCAGCCGATAGCTGCGCATTTGCCATGGCAGCAACAGGACCGAACGGATTGTGAGGGGCAACTTTAACCTGGTAAGCCTCGCACATAGCACATATCTTCATTGCCTCGGTTATT
>CAZQBR010000129.1:0-3161 GCA_964591975.1 uncultured Dehalococcoidales bacterium | reverse complement strand
AGCCGGTTCTACCTCGGGAAGCTCGAAGTAGACTCTGGCGTGGTTTTTCCCCATCACACCCAGACCGATAGCACCTACCTTAAGCATACTTTATCTCTCTTGAAGCTTTGTGGAATTTCTCTTAACGTACTTCACCCAGAGTCTCCAAAAGAAATCCTTTAGAAGCACCCAGCTTGTTCTTATTATAAAGCGAGGGTACCTGATTTTGGAGCGCTCACCTCCATATCTAGCAGGGTGCGGAACATCTGTAACTCGAGCTCTCTGCACATTCAGCTTTATCAGCATGTCATTCTCAAAGGCAAAGCCCCTTTCTAACTTGTCCAGGTCAAGTCTTTGTAACGTTCTCGCGGATATAGCAGTGTAGCCATTTTGTGGGTCAGAGATATGCCAATAGCCCGAGGCTATCCTGGTTAAATAGGTAAGGAGAAAGCTCCCGAATATTCTCCAGGCTGGCATTCCTTTTCTATGTTGAGGAGTGGAAAATCTGTTGCCCTTGGCATAGTCTGCTTTGCCTTCGGCAACAAGGTCCAAGACCTTGTCCAGCACTGCCGGGTCCATTTGCCCATCCCCTTGCATAATAGCCGCTACATCCATTTTATCTTCTAGGGCTTCTTTGTGTCCTGAAATAATAGCGGCGCCAACGCCTTCATTTTTGGAGCGTTTTATCACGGTTAGTCTGCCGTTCTGGCTCGCAAGGTTTGAAGCTATCTTATAAGTATCGTCAATACTGGCATCGTCCACCACATAAATTTGGTCTACAAAATGAGGGATTGTCATAATGGTGTGAGCGATGAATTTCTCCTCATTATAAGCTGGCACCACTACGGCGACTTTCTTACCTTTATACATGCTGGTTAATCCTCACCCCTAGGGCAAGTTTCATGCTCCTGGCTGGATTGCCAATTACCGTGTCTCCCTCAGCGACATCTCTGGTAATAACAGCTCCCGCTCCTATTGTACTACCTTCGCCAATGATAATCCCTGGGAAGATGGTTGAATTTGTCCCGATTTTAGCGCCCTTTTTGATTGTGGGCCCCTTAAGTTTAGCACCAGATACCATATATTTATCGTTGGTGGTCACTGAGCAAGGACCCAGGAAGACATTGTCCTCAATAATGGTATAGGCGGTAATATAGGCATTAGTTTGTATGCTGACATTATTGCCAATTTTACAATTGCCGTCTATTACGGAATTCGTACCGAGCAGGACATCATTCCCTATCTCGGTATTTTCCCTGATAAGAACATTGTGGCCGGTTCTGAAGTTCTTGCCTATTTTCACATCAGAATATACCACGGTTCCGGAGCGGATGAGTGAGTTTTCTCCTATAACAACTACCCCGTCATCACGGTTGCCCAGGATTACGTTATCCTGCACTATGGTTCCTTTACCCATATTCACTTTTCCGTGGGATATGGTATTCTTAGGCATATGAGTGCTCTCCTATTCTCATGTCACCCTGAGCCCTTCGCTTCCTGTCATTCTGAACGAAGTGAAGAATCTCATGGAGCTCAGGACAGGCTCCGCGAAGGGCCTCCAAGATTCTTCGGTCGCGGAGTTTACACTGAGCGAAGCCGAAGTGCTCCCTCAGAATGACACCATAGCAAATAATATTCTTAGACATCTGCTAGTGCTCGCACGATTACTTTTAAGTCTTCTTCTTCCAATCCTGGATGCACCGGCAGAGAAAGCACTTCCTGAGCAGCCTTTTCGGACAGCGGCAGGTTGTCATCGTATCCCAGCTTTTGGTACAGCGGCTGCTTGTGTAGGGGCAAGGGATAATAAATTTCCGTCATAACTCCTCTGTTTTTCAATCTTTCCTTTAGTTCGTCTCTTGATATGCCGAAATATTCGGTTACCCTGATGGTAAATTGATGGAAAACGTGCTTGACCTCCGGAGCTACGAAGGGAGGCATTAAGCCTTCGATATGGCTAATTTCCCTGGTCAGGAACTCGGCATGCTCAATCCTTTTACGATTAAATTCCGGAAGCTTCTTAAGCTGACAAATGCCAAGAGCAGCAGCAATATCTGCCATGCGATAATTATAGCCCAGAATCTCGTGCAAGTACCTCTCTTTTTGCCCATGATTTCTAATCATTTTGGCTTTTTCGGCTAGCTCTTTATCATCGGTTGTTATCATGCCGCCCTCTCCAGTGGTCATGTTCTTGGTGGGGTAGAAGGAAAAGCAGCCAATGCCGAAAGAGCCAACTTTCCTGCCCTGATACTCTGCTCCGTGCGCCTGACAGGCGTCCTCTATAAGGATTAACCTATGCCTTTGGCACATTTGGGTAATTCTATCCATTTCACAGGGTTGCCCAAAGAGATGTACCACCAGAAGAGCTTTGGTTCTCGGGGTAATTTTCTGCTCGATTATATGGGGATTAATGTTGAAACTGTTCTCATCAATGTCAACAAAGACTGGTCTTGCTCCACAGAAAAGGATAGCGTTGCCTGTAGCTATGAAACTGAAAGGTGTGGTGATGACCTCATCGCCTTCACTTACCCCGGCTGCAAGTAAGGCTACGTGGAGGGCAGCAGTTCCGCTATTGACGGCTATGGCATACTCCGTGCCAATAAAAGAAGCAAAGGCTTCCTCGAACTCCTCCACAATTGGACCCTGGGTCAGTCTTCCCGATTTCAGGACATCCCCGACAGCTTTGATTTCGTTGTCTTGCAGTACAGGAGCCGAGATGTTTATCATTGCGCTGTGTATAAAGCCAAGCTAGTAGCTTTTGCATATAATAACACGAAGGATACTTTTTTTGTGGCTATGGGAAGCAAATAGACAATAAAAGGTTCAATATTTACCCCATGCCATGGGGTAAGGCAAAGGTGGCAATCTGCGTTTGCTTCCATGACATAGGCACGATTTCTAACGCCTAGAATGGCCTGCTCAGCAGGGATTAGGATTTACTCGGAAAGTCCCTTATACCCCTCTAAAAACACCTCTCTGCGCGCCTGAGTGGATTCTAAGTGGCATCTCAGACTTTTGGCAAACCCATGATTAATGAGAACCTTATTTGGCAAGGGACAATTACAGGGGAGGCCCGCCCCCTTCCCCCCTTATTTGGCAAGGGGCGTGGGGGGACAAAGTAGAGAATCTGGTGATGACCAGTTGATTTTAACTAGCTAAACCAATAAGATAAACAGACTTTAAGA
>CAZQBR010000128.1:0-3219 GCA_964591975.1 uncultured Dehalococcoidales bacterium | reverse complement strand
TCTGCCAGGGAACGCTGTCACTTAGCTCCGTACCCATAAAAGACTTCTGAATTTCACGGCAAATGATGCTCCCGAACTCTCGTTCAAACCACTTGAATAGCTTTACAACAGGCTCGAATGCGGCTAATTCTATCTCAATAGCTTCTTCTTCTGGCCCTTCTAGCACGCTAACGTCACGCCCGTATTTTATTCCCAGAGCCAGGGCTGTTCCAGTCAATGCCCCACATGCGGAGCCCATTCCGCCAACCCCACCAGAAAGTCCAACGGATGCTTTAGATAACAGGTCGTCTCTTAGCTCACACACTTCCTGAATTGCCAATAATGAACATTGAGCACAGCCATGATATTTGCGTACGAGTTCGTAAGCTCTTTTTTGAACTCTGTCCAGTTTCTCTGCTCTGCTACTTACAGTATGGTTTTTAGACATATAAACCTCCTCTATTAAACTTCTTAGATCTCTATTTCACATTGGTTGTTCCAACAAGCTCGAAAAAGCTGTCATCCTATTGCTATGGTTATGTTAGCGCTGAAAGAATACATTGGAACATCAAAGTTGTCTATAAGCTTCTGAGCCGACTGGTCAACCTGCTTGTTATCAGTGGCATCAGCCTCTACGGCTAATGATTTACGGCCTGATGCCTTGACCTCATCAGCAACCTTATTGGCAGTATCCTTATTGATATCAACAATCATCGGCCCTCTCCTCAGCCAGGCGGAGAACAATGCCTGGCCCATTCCCTCCCCCTCCTCCAGTGACAATAGCTACTTTGCCTTCTAGTTTCATTATAACACCCTCCTCCATACTCTTTACGCCAGCGATAGTAGGTGCAGTCGCTCACCCCGATTTTTCCAAACTACAGGCAGTGTATTACCCTGACTTAGCAGTATCTCTGCCTCGCGCAGCTTGTTGAAGACTTGGTCACAACTACCGAATTGCGTTACCTTTCACGATAGAAGTTAATACACCCATGTAGTCATTGCATCACTGTTCCGTTGTATGTATACCTATGTTGAGGGCAGAGGGTATGCTTTGTCGAGGGCATAGTTTCAATAACAATCTAGTAGTATCCTTTTGGGGTAACAATAGATGTTCAGATGTAATAATCAGCGTGCCTGCTTTAGGTTGGCGAGGGAAAGGCAACCTACAATGCAAGTCACTAAACGCTAGAAAGTGCAATCGTGAGAGATAGCCAGAATGTCCCACTTTTGCTGACTACATACAGTATATGGCTTGCTTTCCCTCCAAATCGAAGATATAGTTGAGGCAGGAATCAAGAATATAGGCGTTTTAAGGAACTATGTTGTCACCTGGTTACACAGCCATTGGGTAGCTCTATCCAAGTAGGTGACGTCGAGTAAGTATAGGAGGATAAACAAGATGGTACAAGAAGTAAAGCTAATGCCCAACAACCCCTTTGAGCACGATAAGTACATACCTGAGACATTCAATGTGGTAGGGAAGCGAGGTGTGCGCCGCATAGACGGGTATAGGAAAGCGAGCGGAGCAGCAATTTATACCAAGGATATACTATTGCAAGGAATGCTGTATGCCAAATTTCTTACATGTCCCTATCCAAATGCAAAGATTAAGGGCATGGATACGAGCAAGGCTGAGACATTGCCAGGTGTGAGAGCTGTCCTCAGATATGATGACCCGGAAGTAAAGGGGAAAAAGGCGATAAGTACCAATGGTGGTGAGGAGCTTATCCTGGCTGATTATGCTTACTTCCAGGGACAGGAAGTAGGGGCTGTAGTGGCTGCAGACACCGAGGATATAGCTGATAAAGCACTGAAATTAATAGATGTGGAATGGGAGCAGCGTCCATTTGTGCTAGACGAAGAGGAAGCGCTTAAGCCAGACGCTCCTCTGGCAAGGCCTGAAGACTTACCTGAAAATAATATATTACGACCGGGAACTGGCCTTACCTGGATTCCTCCCCTTTTTGAATTAGGAGATGTAGAGAAAGGCTTCAAGGAAGCAGATAAGATAATCGAGTTCAAAGCTAGAAGGCGATATCACGGCTGCGCTGACGTGGAAACCCCTAATGGTATCACTAAGTGGGAAGGTGACTGGGCTGAGCTCTGGGTGCATCACCAACATCCATACGAACATAAATGGGCCATGAACAAATGGTTTGGTACTCCTATGAACAAGGTCAAAGTTAATTCCCTTTATAACGGGGCGATGTATGGTGGCTGGAACTGGATATATTACAGCATGATTCCTCAATGTGTTAGCGCAATTCTGGCTAAAAGGACTGGCAGGCCTGTGAAGTGGATATTCAACAGAAGAGATGACTTCTACCTCGGGCAAATGGACGTAATGGTGACTTATTTCAGGGTGGGATTTAAAAACGATGGAACGATTACCGCAGTGAAAGCGAGAACTGTGTTCGCCAACATTTCACTTCGTGATACCCTGGCCCACCTTGCCGAGAACACCAGGATTCCCAATTTATATTCCGAGAATGTTACAGTACAGGTGAATAAAGGGCCTGTTACGGCAATTCGATGTGAACAAACTCCCCCAGCTCTTGGCATAACCCATGTATTTGACCGTGTAGCTGCTGAGCTGGGAATGGACCCCACCGAGCTTGCGCTGAAAAACGATGGTGCTGAAGGAAAAGATATGGAGTACCTTGCAGAATTCAAGCGTGAGCATGGATTTCCAGTCAGGGACAGCCTTAAGGAGAGTATAGAGGCGGGGAAGAAGGCAATGGGGTGGGACGAGAAGTGGCATGCCCCGGGTACGAAGAGGCTTCCCAACGGGAAGATGCACGGCATGGGCTTTATCTGGGACCATGAATGGGATGATAACCGGGGGGCAGCAGTTGCGGGTGTGTTGATTCAACAGGATGGTTCAGTCAGCATCATAGGTCAGCACTGCGATATAGGAGTTAATGGTGAGAGTGCATACTGCCAGGTCGTTGCCGAGGAACTGGGGATGCGATATGAAGATGTTGCTATCAGGCAGCAAGACGACGTGCATTTTGCCCTGATGACGCCTGATGGTTCCTGTAACCTGATTACGAATGCATATGTCCTGAGGAAAGCTGCCAGGAAAGCAAAGCAAAAGCTGCTTGAATTAGCTACCAGCACTACTTCTGTAATGGAAAAGACCATTCTGGCAGCTTTCCCGGACATGAAACGCGAGGACCTGGACGAGAGAGAGCGGGATATTCCAGCCGCTTTCCCGGGCATGAAACCCGAGGACCTGGA
>CAZQBR010000127.1:0-3364 GCA_964591975.1 uncultured Dehalococcoidales bacterium | reverse complement strand
TGGGGCAGCGATGTATTGATTCGTCCAAGGCGGAATTTTCTCTTTAAGGCTATTACTAAATATGCATTAAGAGAAGCTGACATGGTAGCCTGTGACTCAGAGGTTGCCCGGGAAGGGTTGATAAAGTTAGGCACTGAGCCAGCTAAGATAAGAGTGATTCTCAAGGGGGTAGATACACAGCAATTCAGCCGGCAACAGAGAAACGAGGAGCTTAGAACCCGACTAGGAATTTCAGGAGCACCAACTGTAGTGTCTATCCGTAACCTTGAGCCTATCTATAATGTGGAAATGCTTATTAAGGCTATACCTTTAGTTTTGAAGCAGACTCCGGAAGTAAAATTCGTTATCGCCGGCGATGGCAAACAGAGAAAATATTTGGAGAATTTGGCAATTTCGCTCGGAATCGCGGACAGCACCAGATTTGTCGGCTGGGTTCTACATAATGAGCTTCCTAAATATTTGGCATCATCAGATATATATGTGTCAACTTCTCTCTCAGATACAGGTCACATTAGCTTGCAGGAAGCTATGGCTTGCCAGCTAGCTCCGGTAGTTACCGATATTCCCGCTAACCATGCTTGGATTGAGGATGGCAAAAATGGCTTCATCGTGCCTGTAAATGACATAAAGGCGCTTGCTGATAAAGTTGTCCATCTGGTAAAAAATGAACATCTTCGAGAAGAGTTTGGTAGAGCAAACAGGCACATAATACAAGAAAAGGCCGAGTATGAGAAGGAAATGGCTAAAGGTGAGAAAGTATACCGAGGGTTAGAGCAGAGAGAAATGCCTAGCCTAGTGACCTGATGCCTCTTCCAGAAGCTGGGCTAATTTGGCTGCTTGCTGTTTGCGGGTGTAGCGAGAGATAGCGGCTTCATCAGGCTTGAAATGAGATAAAATCGCTCCCGACTGCTTAAATTCCTTCATCCACTGGGATAGAAGCGCTTTAGTCTCACTCACTTCACTGACCATTACCCCGGCGCCGGTCTCCTTCAGTAACTCATCAACAACGTCCCCCTTGAGGCCGATTGCCAGAATAGGCCTCCGTGCTCCCAGGTACTCAAAAACCTTGGCTGTATAAAATCCTTTCTCCCCGGGGTCATTCCATCCCAGGGACAACAGCACCGTGGACTCCTTTTGCTTTCGGATGCTTTCTTTAAAAGGGATAAGCCCATAGATCTTAACGATGTGTTCCAGGTGGTGGTGTCTGATGGCCGGCAATAAACTTGTTAGAGTGCCCCCGCCGAAAAAGCGGACCTCAAAATCATCTGGAGAAATCCTGCCTTCTTTCTCCAGCTCAGCTATCGCCTTAAAAAGCGGACTCGGGTCTTGTTTGCCTGGATATATATTCCCGGTATAAGTGATGGTGAACTTTGTAGTTAAGGGAACGTCATCCAGATAATCATCCTCATCAAAACCATTGCAGATTACTACTACCTTCTTTGAATGAAGAGCTTCCAACTGCTTAGCCGCGGGCTCGGAAACTGTAACCAATAGAGAACTACCCTTCATCGCCCTTTTTTCACGTTCCTTTTCAAAGAAATGAAATGGCTGAACCTTTCTCAGATAAGGATTCAAGCTCCACAAGTCCCGGAATTCAGCCACCCACGGGATACCTGTTTGCCTGTGCAGCCTGGAGGCAACAAGGTGGGACATGGAAGGACCATAAGAGCTAAAGATAATATCAAACTTTTCTTTGCTAATGATTTCTAACCCCTTCTTCAGCGCGTGGTGATACCAGCCTACAGGTTCTAAAGTCAGAGTTCGTATCATTGGTAGAGTATAGACAGGTTCCATCAGGCGGATTACCTTGTAGAGTGCTCTTCTCCAGGCAGAGCTTCTTGGTTGTGCCTGATAAATGGTCCTTTGGCCGCCAATTAATCCATAAGATATTGCGGAACCCAGCGCAAAATAGGGTATCCTGCATATATTGACTTCATCTATCTCCACCGGTAAGTCCTGGGAATACCCCTTGACTTCATCAGCAGTGAGCACGAACGGCTGCCAGCCGAACTGGGGCAGATATTTAGCTAATTTACCCAACCTGACTGCAGCAATCTTGTTCGTGGGTGGGAAATAGAAGGAAACTACAAGTACTTTTTTCTTGCTCTGAGCCTCTATCGTTGCTCTCCCCTGGCTCTTATTTGGTTCACCCGCGCTTTTACGTGGCATACATTACATAGATTTGGTTGCTTTCTTTATCATAAACCATTTCCCAGCAGCAAAGATAGTCATAAATCTTGTAATTCTAAGCCAGATATAGAAGAAAGTCTCTTATCGTATAAAAAAGGCTAGGGGTAAGTATAAGGAAATTTTTTGCTAAGTTTTGAGGCTAGTTTTTCTGGCTCTAACCCAAAGATAACCTTCTTGACCTAAGCCATAGGACAAAGCTCCACCAAAGAAAGGCGCATAAAGGTCTTCTTTGGGTCCCTTTTTTGTTATTCGGTACGATTGCACTTCCAAATGGTTCAACAGATTCTCCTTGATAATCCTCTCATTCAGTTGCTGAGGTTCGCAAGTTGAGCGAGGTTCTTCTAGGTTAAAACTGCCAATAAATTCACCACCCGGTTTCAACACTCGAATTATTTCTTTACACATAACGGGGAAATTGTCGACATGGTCCATCGCATTCAGTGTGAACATTACATCAACAAAATCAGAAGGCAGAGGAATCACATTTTCTGTGGACTTCAAATATATCATCCCATGGGAAACAATGTTATCTGTGAACTCATCAGCATAACGGTCTGCAAGAACATCAATCCCAATTCGTAAAAGAGCTGAACTAGCCCATACTAGACTGCCCCGAGGGCCACAGCCAAAATCAGCAACGATTTTTCCACTTAGAAAATCGTCGCTCGGTTCTTCCGCTATTGCCAGCAGTAATCGCTCGTAATGAGAATTACTGAATTTGCCTTTATTAATTTTTAATCTGCTTCTCCAGAAATTTAACTCGGCATCGTATTTCGGAATAAGACGATTTAAAATTTGCCTTGTTATCGGGCGCAGTGCTTGTCTCACTGGCTGAGGGATTATTGTCTGCAAAACGTTTAGGATTGACATGCGAATTCCTTAATGCTTCAAGGTGCGAACTATTTCTATCACAGGTTTCGCTTTTCACGGACTATTCGCCGTTTTCGCCTTTTCGCAATTCAACCTGCTGCTCTGGTCGCAAGCTCTAAATGCTCCTTTGTTAGTTTTGGGACCATCTATCCCCTTTTTTCACTACTCACGAGCCATAGCATACATGATAATCGTGGCAGTGTAGCAGAGGACTATTAATCCGGAGGCGGTCTCTTTACCTTGGACTCAGCCAGGTATTGTTCTATTACCTCTTTCGGTTCCCCCATAGCGACAAGTACGCCTT
>CAZQBR010000126.1:0-3411 GCA_964591975.1 uncultured Dehalococcoidales bacterium | reverse complement strand
AGGAATACTATGCCCTGAGGAAACAATTGCCAGAGCCAGTATTTGGCCAGATCAAGCAGGCGAGAGGATTTCGCCAATTCTCGCTGAGGGATATCGGCAAGGTGAGCAGCGAGTGGCAACTGGCCTGCATTAGGCATAACTTACTCAAATTGTTTGGAGCGCAGGGGCATGGGTTAGCAAGATATAGATATGTGATGGTGGCATGAATGGGAGAGCAAAGAAGCCTGGATAATCTCATCTGCCCTATTCCTCTATTGCTGAAAGCTCTTCACTTTGCCTGATATGATATATCGCTGCAGTCATCAAGAGACTAAAATATTATTCAGGCAGACTCCTAGAGCTGTTTCCATCCAATTTGCCAAAGGGCCAGCACAAAAGCTTGACAGCTTCCCTTATAATGATAAGATAAGGAAATTTTGAAACCTGGAAGAATTGCTATAGATGGTCCCGTAGCAGTGGGCAAGAGCAGCGTGGGCAGGCTGCTCGCCAAAAGATTAGACTATGTCTTCTTCGATACAGGCATGATGTATCGAGCTTTTACTGGCAAAGTCCTTAAGCTAGGTATCTCTCCAGAGGATGAAACCAGGCTCTGCCACCTATCTAGTACAACCAAATTTGATTTTGTTCTCTCTCAGAAGGAACGCCTCTCCATTCTAATCGATGGCGATGATGTTTCTTCCGAACTACTTCATCCTGAGATAGAAAAACAGGTTTCTGCGATATCAAAAATAGCTGGGGTGCGCCAGGTGATTGTATCTGAGCAGCGGAGAGTAGCCCAGCGAGGGAAAATAATAATGGCGGGCAGAGACATAGGAACAGTGGTTTTACCCTGGGCAGAACTAAAGATTTTCTTGGTTGCTTCTGCCAAGGAGAGAGCTGATCGCCGCTGCAAGGAATTGCTGGAGCAAGGAGAAATGGTGAACTACAACACTGTCTTAGCTGAATTAAAGAGCCGAGATGAAATCGATACTAACCGGCTTATCTCACCACTTAAGCCCGCTGCCGACGCCATAATCATCAATACAGAAAAACTTAGTTTAGAGCGAGTTGTAGATAAAATACATGCTCTGGTTGTCAAGCTAGATGGTGGTTCTTCGCCCGCAGTTCAGGATGACACGGAGGGACAGTAGCTCAATGACTCTATCCCAAAGGATCATCTTGAACATACTTAAACCCTTTTCTAAGGTTTTTCTTTCTTGGAAGGTTAAAGGACGGGGAAATGTACCCTTAACTGACTCGTTCATCCTTGTATCTAACCATGTTCACTTGCTCGACCCAATATTGCTAGAACTTAGCTCTCCTAGATGGATAAGTTTTATGGCAAAAGAAGAACTTTTCCATCATCCCCTTTCGAAAATTATTATTCAGTGGGCACAAGCCTTTCCCGTGCGTCGCCGAGGGACAACTAAGGATAAGCGAAACGTAGTGAAGCAAGCTAAGGATATTTTGGACAATGGGATAATTCTAGGCATGTTTCCAGAGGGCAAGAGAAGCCGCAATGGTAAGCTTACAATGGGCAAATCAGGCTCTGCAGTTATAGCTTCACGAGCGAATGTTCCTCTTCTTCCTGTCGGTATCACTGGCACCGATAAGATCAAGGGAATGAACTGGCTATGGAGACGCCCTGAAATAGTTATTAATATCGGTAAACCTTTCAAGCTTCCTTCCGTTGATGGTAGGTTAAATAAATCCCAAATAAAATTATTAACCTCTCAGCTAATGGGTGAAATCGCTGCTCTTCTTCCACCGGAATATCAAGGAGTCTATAAGGAACATGGAGATTGAGAAGGCTCAAGGGCTCGGCTTATGCTTTGGTGTAAGGCGAGCCGTAAAGCTACTAAAAGATGCCGCTAACAAATATGGAGAGATAGAAACTCTAGGGCCAATAGCACATAACCAACAATTAGTAGAAGAGCTAAGTAAAGTGGGAGTAAAGCCAGTAAATCATCTAGACCAAGTTCAAGGTAAAATCTTAGCTATCACTACTCATGGCGTAAGCCCTGCAGTGTTATCTGAAGCCAAAGCCCGCCAGATTCATGTTATTGATACCACTTGTCCCATAGTCTGCAAAGCTCAAAATATAGCTAAGGAATTAGCTGAGTCCGACTTTAATGTCATCATTTTTGGCGAACCAGAGCATTCCGAGGTCAAAGGATTGCTAGGTTGGACGGGAAGCAAAGGTATAGTTGCTCTCGACGTGAGACAAATAAATTTTCCCAAGAAATTGCCATATCGCCTGGGCCTCATCTCTCAAACCACTCAAAATAAATCCGCCTTTATCGAGTTTGCTAGGCAGCTTGAGCTTACCTTTGGCTCTAAAGCTAAAGAGTTGCGCATTGTTAACACTTTATGTCAAGCAGTGCAAAAACGGCAAGAAGCCGCCCTAAGCTTAGCCAAGAGAAGTCAACTTATGATAGTAATGGGTGGATATAATAGCGCCAATAGTAAGCGACTAGCTGAAGCATGTTCCCCTCTAGTAGAAACCTATCTGATAGAAAGAGCGGAGGAAGTGGTTGATTCCTGGCTCGAAGGCAAACATCTCATTGGCATCGCTGCTGGGACATCCACTCCTGATGAAACTATAGAAGAACTGGTAGCTAAGCTGAAGCGCCTATGATTTTCATACGAACCGGCATAGCTAAATGCACGTATAGTAAATCTGAAATTCCAATATTAGAGTTTAGTATTTTCGCTACACTTAGCCAAGTTGGCCACTCAACTTCCTACCGCCAATAAGATGGAGATGAAGATGAGGAATTATTTGTCCTCCTTCAGGACCACAATTTATTGCCAGGCGATAGCCGCTTTTCGCTATCCCCTCCTCCTCTGCTAGTTTCTGGGCTAAAATTAGAAGGCGCCCTATAAATCCTTGTTGTTGCTCAGTAAGTTCCGCCAAAGATGCAATATGAGTTTTCGGTACAATGAGCACATGCTTAGGCGCCTGAGGCTCAATATCTCTAAATGCTAAGAAATCTTCATCTTGGTAAACTACATCACAAGGTATTTCGCCGGCAATTATACGGCAAAAAAGACACGTATTTGCCACGGTCCAACTCCTTTAGTTTATTACACGTTCCTATCGTAAAGTCTCAATCTTTCCCTAGCTATAACCTAATTGTCGCGGTACCTCTCCGACAAACCTAAAAATTTGACTTCTTGCAGCGTTAATACCACTTCCTCCCAAATAAGCAATGTCAATTTTAGCTATTTTACTCCATTAATTTAATTGCAGTCTAGAGGTTGTACTCGTTCAGGTGATTGGTGACACCTTCTCCTTTATCTTATTTTGCCAATATTATTGTAGATATTCCAGCGGTGTATCGTTATCTATTGGGGTAATCTCAAAAGATATATCCTGACTGCCGTGGACCATGCCACTAAGTTAGGCTATGCCCGGATGTACAAAAACAA
>CAZQBR010000125.1:0-3415 GCA_964591975.1 uncultured Dehalococcoidales bacterium | reverse complement strand
GAAAAGAATATCTCCCTCCTTAAGCGTTTCTACTTTGCTTTCTATTTCTTTGCCCACACAATCAGGCATTATGCCGACAGGCAAACCTACAAGCTGCGACAAATGCCGTGCTATTGGCGCCATTCGTAATTGTTCGACTATTTTGCCTTTGGGGCGTCCAAAGTGAGAGCAGAGGATTATCTTGGCTTTATGGTCAACAAGATATTGAATAGTAGGCAGTGAAGCTCGGATGCGGCTATCATCGCTGATAACACCAGCATTTGTATTTAAAGGAACATTGAAATCAACTCTGACTAGAATCTTTTTCCCTTCCACCTCTATGTCTCTAACGGTCTTTTTCAGCATTTCCTCTAATAGTCACGCTCCAGCAAAAAGCTTGCTGCTTCCCGCAAAGAAGCTTGTCTGGAAGGACTAAGCATGGTAGCATCAAGCTGAGCTGAAGCCCGCTGATAATATTGATCGGATAAGTTCTGGGCATAATCTCTAGCGCCAAGTTGTTCGAGGATTCCCGCTACTTCGGTTATATCCTCATACTGGATAAGTTTTTGGGAATAAAGCTTCTTGAGCCTTTCCTTATACTCACCTCTGCTATTCTCCAATCCATAGACTACTGGCAAGGTTTTCTTTCTCTGTGAGATATCATCCCCTACCGGCTTCCCTACGTTTTCCTTCTTACCCCAAATTCCCAATACGTCATCACGAATTTGGTAAGCCATGCCTAGTTCTTCACCAAAGCGAGAAAGAGAGTTCACTAATTCTTTATCCTCCGTACCCAAGTATGCTCCCAGGTAGCTTGATGTTGCCAGCAGTGCCGCTGTTTTCTTCCTTATCATACCAAGGTAACCATTAATAGTGACATCGAGGTGGCTCTCGAAATCGATATCCAAATATTGCCCCTCACAAAGCTCTACACAGGCTTTAGTCAGCGTATGAATGGAATGTATCACTTTCTCATCTGCTATCCCATTTTTCCGCAGTCTAAGCAAGGCTAGATAAGCTAGAGTAAACGTAGCATCGCCAGCATTAATAGCTTGCGACTGCCCCCACAGCTTCCATACAGTTGGCTGCTGGTGACGCTCACAGCTATCATCCTCAATATCATCGTGGATTAAGGAGAAGTTATGAATAAGCTCTAGGGCAGCAGCAGCCGGCAGCATTTTGGATACGTCTCCCCCCACTGCTTGACAACTAAGGAGGCAGAGCGTAGAACGAACAAATTTTCCTGATTCCCTGTGACGAGGATGACCATGCTCATCTTGCCAGCCCATATGGTATCGTAACATATTACCGGGGGCTGAAGGATTATCCTTAACGATCTCTTTTAACTCAGCTTGTATTGCTTCCCTGTGAGATATGAAGAATTCAGGCAAAGTGTAGTTTACGCTAGAATGACCTGACATAGTCTTGGCTCGACATCAAAAGGAATGCGGGAGGCAAGCAAATTTAGGGGCTCTTCTTAATTTCCTCAATGTCTTTTTCAACCTCTTTCAATTCCTCTTCCAGCTCATTTTTATATTCCTGAAGCATATCCAGATACTCTTCCTTACTGGGGAAAGGCTTTAATCCATGTGAGTAAAAACCAAAGGGAGGAAAACCAAAGTAAAACCTCCACGACCTTCTACGCCACATCTCTGCTAACCTCCTTTCCCTCGCCAGATAAAGGGTTGGGTGGATGAGGGTCACCTTTATCCAAAATCTGGCATCACTTTAATATGCCAGGACAACGCAGGTATTTAATTCGACGCGGGATATATTTTATCAGTAATTACTAAATATTGCTCTTATTTCAAGTCTATTTTCCTCTATTTTATGCAGCATACCATTGTCATACCCATCGGAAAGGTGATGCTACATTTCTGGGGCAATCCGCACTGCACGTATTCTCATCTCTGGGGTTTTGGCTACAGGGTCAACTACAAGACTAACGAGGACATCCACGCTTTTGATAAAGTGAAAGCCCATAGTGATTACACCCGGTAGAGAAATGTCTGTCACCTTGGCTTCAGCTTTTATCTCCTCCCCATCGGGAAACCACCCTCACCAATTCCCCAAAATCCGGAACAGTTCGGCTCAGCGATAATTTCCGAGGGGGCATATTAAGGAGAGTCTTGTATAAAGCTTGATGGCCACCAGCAGCCGAGTAGTAACTGATATTCTCAATGTAGGTACTGCCAGAGTTTTATAGTACGATGCACCGTAGCTTATTATGGGAGAGGGATGTCGCAATTATGAGATTATAGCTCTATCGGCAGTATGACCGCAGTAGAGCAGGCGCTTTACAGGCCTCACTAGCGCATCTACCACCGAGTCAAAGACCTACCCAATTCTGGAGGAGGCCCAGGGCAATTTCCTTTCAAGTGTTTTGTCCCGACTCAAGGTCATACATATGACACGGCAAATTCCGCATCCATTGCATTTATCCATGTCAATGCAAATACTCTTATTCTTATCCCTGGCTACAACAGCAATGGCACCAGCGGGACAGGCTGTCAGGCAAGAAGGTGCAGGACATAATGGGGACGTATCGGCTTCAGCATCTCTCCTTCTTCTTTTATGTTTTATGCTAGTATCTTTTCCGCCTCCTCCATATCCGCTTCCATCACATAAGGAATGCCAGAGACGTCCGCTGCTTCTCGTGTCAGAGCCACTATGTCCTTCCTGTCTATGAATTTAAGGGCGAATTTACGACTCCCTGCCATGAGTTGACGCAGACCTTGGGCAAGTCGCTCATAGTAAGTGTAGAGCCCAATAACTGAAGTTGGAATCTTCTCATAATCTTTGCCATGCTTTCTTTTCAGTTCCTCAGCGGTCACAAATACAGATTCCCTCGTTTTACCAAATCGCTGTAGGTAGATGGGAAGTTACGCGCTATCTATCGCTTCACCGATAGTCTTCTCAACCATAGCGGCTGCGAGAGGTCCTCGTGCCATGCCTATCGCTTTCACATAGGGAGCACATAGTGCTAAGCCTTTAAATAGCTGATCTTCCAACACAACCCGAAATCCACAACACAATTATACTTCAACTATACCTTGTGGCATCACGGTAACATCTACTGCTTCGAACCAGCCCACTACTGTTAAGTCAGATTACTGTTACTATAATCTTTGGCCATTGACTCCACGCGTGTCGCTTTTACAAAATCTTCGTGCAACGGCTTCAAAATGCTTGAGCTCCTCTTCAAGGGACAATTTTCTAGTTGAAGGACTGCCTCGTTCTTCCATAATCATACTCCATCTGCGTCAGCTTGTCTGGTTCAAGGTGCTAAACCCAGCCCCGCAGCTTCATTGCTTCTACTACACGTTCGACAGCCCTTACGTACGCTGCCTGCCGCATGTTTATCTTGTATTCTCGGCTGGTATTCAACACGGAATGATAGGCTGCAGTCATCTTCTTGTCCAGCCGTTCGCGAACC
>CAZQBR010000124.1:0-3497 GCA_964591975.1 uncultured Dehalococcoidales bacterium | reverse complement strand
ATTTGTTAGTTGCCTTTACTGTGGGACCAAATAAAGGAAAGAATGAAAATCACGCTGAAACCGCTGGGAGATGTAGCTAAAGAAATAATGGCTGAGCTTAAGGATAGAGTTGATGGCATTTTCAATTGTCCTGTAGAAATAAAAGTAGGCTCTAGTAACCTGGCCCATGCCTATAATCAGGAAAGAAAGCAATACCTCTCCTCAAAGTTAATCGTCTCCTTAAACGCCTTAGGAAGGGAAAGAGATGAGAGAGTTGTGGGTATAACTGAGGTTGATATTTATGCTCCTGGACTTAACTTCGTTTTTGGCGAAGCCGACGTTGTCTCTGGAATAGCAATCATATCCTTATGCCGGTTAAGACAGGAATATTACGGCCTATCACCTGAAAAAAACTTGTTTCTAGAAAGAGCCACTAAGGAGATAGTCCATGAATTAGGACACACCTTTGGTTTGGGACATTGTCCCAATACTAGATGCGTCATGCATTTCTCCAATAGCTTGGCGGATACCGACTTGAAGAGGGTGGATTTCTGTGATAAGTGTTGTCCAAGATTAGTGTGAGTGATACAATGGCTGAGTTTCAGTGTTCTGTTGAAGACCTTAGGTGAAAAGAAGCAAAGGAATTTATAGAGATAATAGTTTGGGAGGTGAGCTATGGCTCAAAAGAAACGGAGATTAGGTCGAGGTGTGGCTGCTGTGGGGGCTGGAGTATCGAAATTTGGAGTTTATCCTAATGGGGTAAGAACCACAGATTTGTTTGTAGAAGCCTTCAACGAATTGACAAACTCGGTAGACAAAGGATTCGACACCAAGGATATCGACGCTCTCTACCTAGGAAATTGCAGCAGCGACCTTTTTGAACATCAGATTCATGTTGCACCCGCTACTGTCAACCGCATTGGTCTTATCCCTATGCCAGCTATTAGATTTGAGGATGCCTGTGCTTCTAGTGGAGTTGCCTTCAGAGAAGGCGTTATAGCCATAGCCTCTGGCATTTATGATATCGTTTTGGTAGGTGGCACGGAGAAAATGACTAACTTAGATACTGCACACGTGACTGAAGCCCTTGGCATTGCACTAGACCCGGATGCCGAATTCCCCGCTGGGGAAACATTCCCTGGGATTTACGCCACCATCGCTACAGCTCACATGGCAAAATATGGCACCACCCTTGAAGATTTTATGAGAATCGGAATAAAGAACCATTACAATGGCAGCCTTAATCCAAAAGCGCATTTTGACGCTTCCATACAACAATTCATGAAAAGACGAGTTGCATCGGCAGTTAGAAAGGGGCTGCCTGAGCCCCACTGGGCAAGCGAAATGGAATTTTTAAATGACCCGGCACAAAACCCTATTATAGCTTGGCCTATGAGATTGTTTGATTGCTCTACTATTTGTGATGGAGCATCCGCGGTTCTCTTGGTCGCTGAGGATATAGCCAAGAATTTTACCGATAAACCTATACATGTCATTGGCGCTGGACTGGCAAGCGATTACTTTGTAGCTGAAAGAGAAGATATAACATCGATAAAAGGAACTAAAGAGGCAGCAAGAGAGGCTTATGAAATGGCGAATGTTGGCCCTCAAGATATAAAGATGGCTGAGGTTCATGATTGTTTTACCATAGCTGAGATACTTGCCATGGAAGACCTGGGGCTCTATAAACCAGGTGAGGCAGTCAAGGCAATTAGAGAAGGAGAAAGCAGGCTGGATGGAAAGTTGCCAATCAATATGGATGGCGGGCTGAAGGCTAAGGGACACCCTATAGGAGCATCTGGCGTAGGAATGGTAGTGGAGATATTTAAACAAATGAGGGAAGAAGCTGGCCCAAGACAGGTTAAGCGCAGGGACATCGATTTAGGGTTAACGCAAAATGTTGGAGCACATGGTGCTACTGTCGTGATTAACATTTTCGAGAGGAGGTAATTCTTAGTGGCTTTAGAAAGTAAATTATCAGAAGTAGCGGAAAATGAGTTTTATAGTTCGGCTTATGCTAAATTTCTTAGCGAGAAAAAATTGAAGGGCTCAAAATGTAAAAAATGTGGGCACATCTCCGTTCCCCCAAAACCTATATGCCCTAAATGTCAGGGAAATGACATGGAGCTAGTAGAGATGAAGGGAAAAGGGAAGCTCGCTGCCTATACCGTTGTAGCTGTTGGTGCCCCCTTGATGATTGAGGAGGGGTTTGACAGAGAACATCCCTACTGCAGCGGCATCGTTGAGCTGGAAGAGGGCGTAAAGGTTACAGCTCGTATTTTGGGGATGGATACCACAAAGCCTGACCAGATTAAAATTGGGACACCTGTTACTGTGGAATACGTTGAGGCGATGCACGGAGGAGAAAATAAAACTTTCTTAGCCTTTAGAGCCTTATCATAAAGTAATCAGCCGTTTTTTAAGGACTCGCAGCCTACCCAGTAACTGTGGCACAAAGTTGGTAATATAAACTAAAGTAAGTTAGTGTCAGCATTAGCATCCACAGCTAAGGCCTTGCTTAACCCTGCTGCTTATCCACATAGACCACAAGAAATAGAGCTAATTCAGACCCAGATGTCCTTTGTTTTCCTCACTGGTGATTACGTGTACAAGGTAAAAAAGCCTGTCAACCTGGGATATCTGGACTACACCACTTTGGAGAAACGTTGCTTCTTTTGCCACCAAGAGCTTGAGCTAAACAGACGTCTCTGCCCTAATGCGTATTTGGCAGTAGTGCCAATAACAGTGTCATCGCGAGAAGCGGGTGAGCCGAAGCCCAGAGCGAAGCTAAGGGGGCAAAGCAATCTACTGTACATCGAAGGCGAGGGTGAGACAATAGAGTATGCCGTCAAAATGAAGCAACTTCCTCAGGAGCGTATGATGGATGTCCTTTTGCCCCGGGGCCAGGTAACCCAGGAAATGGTAGCAAAAGTAGCCGGGAAGTTGGCGGGCTTTCACCAAAGGGCTGAAACAAGCTCGGAGATTGCCGCATTTGGGAAATTGGATGTTATTCGCCAAAACACCGATGAGAACTTCGCTCAAACTGAAAAATATATCGGTATTTCTATCCCCGCAGAGAAGTATGAGCACATTAAGAGCTACACCAATAATTTCGTCGGTAACAATAGCAACCTATTCGATAAACGAGTAAGGGAAGGGAGAATAAAAGACTGCCATGGAGACCTTCACGCGGCCCACATTTGCTTCATTGATGATATCTGCATCTACGACTGCATTGAGTTTAACGATAGATTCAGGTACTCTGATGTGGCCTCGGAGATTGCCTTTTTGGCTATGGACTTAGACCGCTATAATCGACCTGACCTATCAAAGCATCTAGTAAACACCTATGTGGAGCTATCTCATGACGAGGAGCTATTAGAATTGCTCGGTTTCTACAAATGCTACCGGGCTTATGTTAGAGGCAAGGTAGAAAGCTTTAAGCTGGATGATCCCTACATCCCCGAAGAGGAGAAGGCAAAAGCTCTGGCTGCCGCTCGGAGATATTTCGAGCTTGC
>CAZQBR010000123.1:0-3575 GCA_964591975.1 uncultured Dehalococcoidales bacterium | reverse complement strand
AAGACGCTCTTTTGGGGTTTGAGGATGAATTGGTTTTCAACCAAAAACTTTTCTCCTGCTTAACTTGCTATACTTGCCAGCAATTATGCCCCGCTGACGTTGATTTTCCTATGTTTATTCAGAAAGCCCGAGCTATAGCCCAAGATAATGGACAGCATGGGATTTATGCCCATTCGGGGCAATTGCAATCTTTGGCACGACTTATGACAAGTCCTAGCATTAAGCAAAGGAGATTGGAATGGCTGTCTGATAGATATCGCATTTCTGATGACTCCGATGTTCTTTTCTGGGTTGGATGCACTCCATATTTTGAACCCATCTTTGAAGATATTGAATTTAGAGCTCTTGATATAACTGAGGCAAGCTTAAAGATCTTAAACTTTCTGGGGATAGAGCCTAAATTGCTTCCGGATGAGAAATGCTGTGGGCATGATGTGCTTTGGACTGGAGATGTGGAAACCTTCAAGAAGCTAGCCGAACATAATACAAAACTGATAAAAGAGGCTGGGGTGAAAAAGATAATCTTTTCCTGTCCTGAGGGTTATCGGACATTCAAGCTAGACTACCCCAATTATGGGTTTGATGTAGATTGCGAGTTACAGCATATCTCTGAATTCTTAGCTGAGAAGATAGAGAAGGGGGAAGCAAAGTTTAACCGGATTGAAAAGAAGGTAACTTATCAAGACCCTTGTAGATTAGGAAGACATTTAGGTGTTTATGACGCACCGCGAAAGGTACTGGAGTCTATTCCTGGGATAGAGTTTGTTGAGATGCTCCATAATAGGAAGGATTCTATTTGTTGTGGCACCAGCGCCTTTACCAATTGCGACTCATATTCCAACATGATAAGGACAGGGAGATTGTCTGAGGCAACTTCGACTGGAGCGCAGACGCTTATAACCTCTTGTCCCAAATGTCAAACCCATTTCAGATGTGCCATGGTAGATAAAGGGGAAGAGAAGCGGCCAACTTCGCAGATTGAGGTCCTGGATTTGGTGAACCTGGTAGCAAATGCTATGGGAGGCTGAGAATGAGTGAAGAAAACGGACGTAAAGCAATCTTAGTAATCGGCGGTGGAATAGCTGGAATTCAAGCCTCTCTTGATATGGCTAATATGGGCTTTAAGGTATATTTAGTGGAAAAATCGCCCAGCATCGGTGGGAGGATGGCACAGCTAGATAAGACCTTCCCCACCAACGATTGTGCCATGTGTATTCTCGCTCCTAAGATGATAGATGCAAGCCAGCATCCTAATATAGAGCTCTTCACCTATGCTGAGGTGGAAGGAGTGTCCGGAGAGGTTGGCAACTTCAAAGTCAAGATAAACAAAAGATCACCGTTTGTCGATTGGAACAAATGCACTGGGTGTGGTCTCTGTCTAGAGGGTTGTCCTGTAATCATGCCAGATGAGTTCAATCAGGGCCTGGCGAAAAGAAAAGCCATCTTCATGCTCTTTCCTCAGGCTGTCCCTAAGAAATGTGCCATTGACAAAAGGGAGGAACGTCCCTGCAAAGCAGCTTGTATGGACGCTTGCCCTGCCCATACCAACGTTCCTGGTTACATCAAGCTTATTGCAGAAGGAGAGTTCAAGGAGGCTTACAAGCTCATCCGGGATACAAATCCTTTCCCTGGCTCCGTTGGTCGCGTTTGCTATGCTCCGTGCGAGGAAGCTTGTAACCGCGGTCAACTCGATGAGGCCATGGCCATCCGTGACCTTAAGAGATTTGCTGCCGATCAAGTGAATATCGAAGAGCTTGAAGTACCGACCATAACAAGAACGGACAAGAAAATAGCGATTATAGGTGGGGGCCCTGCAGGCTTGAGTGCTGCCAATGACCTTGCCCTAAAAGGTCACAATGTCACTGTCTTTGAAGGCCTTTCTGAAGCAGGAGGTATGCTTCGCGTTGGTATCCCCGAGTATCGCCTTCCCAAGGAGATATTGCGGGGGGAAGTGGCTTACATCCAGAAGCTCGGCGTGGACATAAAAACAGGTGTTCACGTGGGCAAAGATATCACCTTAGAAGACATAAGGAGGGACTACGATGCGCTCTTCATCGGTGTCGGGGCGCACGGTGGAATTAGACTTGGCGTCGAGGGAGAGGATCTCCCTGGAGTGCTAGAGGGGGTGGGGTTCCTGAGGGCAGTGAACCTCGGGGAGAAAGTGCAGGTAGGAAAGAAAGTGGCAGTAATCGGTGGAGGAAATACGGCTGTTGATTGTGCTCGGACAGCAAAGCGCCTTGGAGCAGCAGAAGTAGGTATTATCTATCGCCGCTCTCGTGCTGAGATGCCCGCGTCGGCAGAGGAAGTTGCAGCAGCAGAAGACGAGGGGATAAAGATCGAATTCCTGACCACTCCAAGCCGCTTCTTGTCCCAGAACGAGAAGCTCGCCAAGATGGAGTGTGTAAGGATGAAATTAGGGGAGCCTGATGCTAGTGGTCGTGCTAGGCCGATTCCCGTTGAGGGTTCTGAGTTCGTTAACCCTGTGGATACGGTGATCGCCGCGCTTGGTCAGGCACCGAAAACGGATTTTGTTAAGGAGCTTGGGATCTCGGTTTCCAAGAGGGGGACGGTGGAGATTGATCCCAAGACTGGGGCCACTAACATAGAGGGAGTATTTGCTGGAGGTGATGTTGTTACTGGCCCTGCTTTCGTGATAGATGCCATTGCTGCGGGGCGTAAGGGAGCTCGCTCGATAGATCGATATTTGAATGGAGAACCTCTTGAGGTGGACGAGGTGGGGAAAGAGCCGGAGAAGCTCTCTGAAGAGGAGGTCAAGAAACTGGAAAAGCGTTTTTCTTCCAGGAAGCGAGTAAATATGAGAGAGGAGCGCGTTGATAAGAGGATGAAGGGTTTCGGTGAGACAGCTCTTGGATATTCCCTAAAGGAGGGCCTGGAAGAAGCTTCGCGCTGTCTTGCAGGGCAGATAGAAGGATGTATTGAGTGCTATGAATGTGAGAGACGGTGCGAGGCGGGCGCGGTTGCCCACGGGATGCAGGATGAACATATCAAAGTTGATGTAGGAGCAATAATCGTAGCCACGGGACTCAACTTCTTCGACGTTTCAGTCATAGGGGAATATGGCTATGGAAAGATAAAGAACGTCGTCACCGCCATTGAGTATGAGAGATTGACCGCAGCGTCCGGGCCCACTTTTGGAACACTCAACCGGCCATCGGATGGAAGAGTTGCTCACAACATAGCATTCATTCAATGTGTTGGCTCCCGCGATTTCAGGTATGTGCCTTATTGCTCCTCTGTATGCTGCATGCACTCCACTAAAGAGGCGATGATGGCATATGAGCATGAGCCGGGAACCAAATCAACCATCTTTTATATGGATATGAGGGCTGTTGGCAAAAGGTTTCAGGAGTATATTGCTAGGGCCAAAAAGGAATACGACGTGGCTTATATCAGGGCTCGTCCTGGCAGGATTGAAGTCAACCCCGAGAACGATAACCCCATTATTTGGTATGAGGATACTACTACTGGGGAAGTTAAGAGCTTTGAAGCAGAATTAGTGGTTCTTGCTCAAGCTGGAATCCCCCAAATCGCCAAGGAGCTAGCAGAAATATTAG
>CAZQBR010000122.1:0-3589 GCA_964591975.1 uncultured Dehalococcoidales bacterium | reverse complement strand
TCATCATAAACAATACTATGAAAAGAAACCCAGAATAGGTGATGTGGATGTTGCCATGCAAAAGATGGCAATGACTTTTACTATGGGCAGGCTGACTTGGGGCAAGACAGCATTGCATGAGTGTAAATGCAAGGTATGCCATAGGAAGTTCTGGACACTAACAAAGGGTAGCCAGGTGTGTAGGCGATATGGGTGCTATATGAAGTTTCATTTATACCCCGAGCAGTTTGCGATGAGGAAGGCTAGACAATGAACGGCACAATACATGAAATACGGAATTGGGAGCAACTGTTCATCCAGAGTATGCCCCACAAAATCATACATGATGGACATTTTGAGCCCGATGAATTTGATCCTGCAAAAAGTGCCAGTAAAGTGCCGGCGCAGAGTATGTCCTACTCCAGAAAAATTATGCTATTCCCATATGGCAGACAACAGCTATGGGAGGAACGGGTTAGGATAACATTTTATTATGATGAGAGGCATGGTGTGGGGACGATGAAAATTAGTAATCGTGGATTACATCTACTTGCATCGAAGATAAAAGGTATGCAGATAGTACCAAGTACTATCAGGTTAAAATCAAGGCAGGAGGTATAAGTATGGAGACGATATTAGTTACCGGAGGTGGAGGATTCATAGGTAGCCATATGGCACGACACTTGTATCAGCAAGGGAATTTCGTGAGGGTGGCAGATATAAAATTTGATGATTATATTCAGGGAGACTACTGCACGGAGAAACTTAACTTAGACCTGCGGGAGTTTGGGGATTGCCTTATAGCTACAGAAGGTATCGATAAAGTTTATAACTTCGCTGCTAATATGGGTGGCATTGGTTTTATCACCTCAGTATTTGCCGAGATAATGCACGATAATGTGTTGATAAATACACATATGTTAGAGGCATCGGTTCTGAATAAGGTCAAAAGGTTTCTGTTTAGCTCAAGTGCTTGTATCTACCCAAACTTTAAGCAGACAGAAGCTGAGGTGGAAGGCTTAAAAGAGCAAGATGCTCACCCTGCAGACCCGAATGAAGCCTATGGATGGGAGAAACTATTCACTGAGGAGATGATAAAGGCTTATCAAATAGACCGTGGTCTTGATGCCAGGATTGTCAGATACCACAACATATACGGACCAGAAGGAACTTACAAAGGGGGCAGGGAGAAAGCCCCTGCAGCCTTATGCCGTAAAGTAGCATTGGCAACCGACCCAGGGACTATTGATATTTGGGGTGATGGCAAAGCTACCCGGTCATACTGCTACATTGACGATTGTATAAGAGGAACAATAGCCCTTATGGAATCTGATTATGATAAACCACTGAATATCGGCTCAGATAGGTTGGTTTCAGTAGATGATTTAGCCGATATTATAATAAGAATCTCGGGCAAACAGTTAGCCACAACCCACAATCTTTCAGCGCCTCAAGGTGTTCGAGGGCGAAATGCCGATTTAACCCTAGTGGAGAAAGTGCTGGGTTGGAAGCCTCAGATAAGCCTGGAAGAAGGTTTAGAAAAAGACTACCGTTGGATCAATATGATGGTAGATAAGGATAGGAGGTAGAAAATGGCACTAGGACGGATTTCTGTTGTAGGTATAGGGAAATTAGGGTTATGCGCGGCAGCTTGTTTTGCCTCTAAAGGCTACCAAGTTTTCGGCGTTGATATAAACCAGGATACCATAGCCGCGGTCAATGAAGGGAAGGCACCTATCTATGAGCCGATGTTGGCTGGTTTGATGAATAAATGCCACAAGAATCTCTCCGCTGGGGACGACTATAAATACGCCATAGAAAACTCCGAGATTACCTTCATAATAGTTCCCACGCCCAGCCAGGAAGACGGCAGCTTTTCCACTAAATATGTAGTAGCAAGCATTATACAAATAGCCGCTAACTTAAAAAACCTTGGCAGGTTTCATACAGTCGTGCTTACCAGTACTGTACTCCCTGGAGTTACTGATGATGTAGTCAAACAAGCGTTGGAGAAAATCTCAGGGAAGAAGTGTGGCAAAGACTTTGGCTTATGCTATAGCCCGGAGTTCATCGCTTTAGGTAGCGTTATCCGCGATTTTATTAACCCTGACATGATTCTTATTGGCGAATCAGACCCTAAATCTGGGGAGCTACTGGCTGAAGTGTATCAGCATGTATGTGAAAACAATCCTCCTATAGTAAGAACCGCCATCCGTAATGCTGAGTTAGCCAAAATATCCCTTAATGCCTTCATCACCATGAAAATAACCTTCGCCAATACTATCGCCGAAATATGTGAGCAAATACCCGGTGGGGATGCAGATGCGATAAGCAACGCATTGGGCTTTGACTCAAGGATAGGGCGGAAGTATCTATCAGGTGGCCTTGCCTATGGTGGTCCCTGCTTTCCTAGGGACAACAAAGCCTTTGCCTTCTTTGCCCACCAAACTGGTTGCCAGGCAAAATTGTCCATAACTACTGACGAAGTGAATCAAGGGCAAAATGGGAGAATAGTCTCCTTAATTGAGCAAGAGCTTGAAGGTGTAAATAATAAAAACATCGCCATTCTAGGCTTGACTTACAAACCGAATACCGATGTGGTTGAGGAATCTGCTGCAATCAAGATAGCCGTTGTCCTCAGACAAAAAGGTGCTAGGCTTGCTGTTTATGATCCTGCTGGAATAGAGAATGCCAAATTAGATTTACGGGACTACCATTATCGCAAAGGGATTAAATATGCAAGTTCAATAGAGGAATGCCTTAAAGATGCCGACCTGTGTATCCTGGCAACGCCATGGGATAAGTTCAACGACCTAAAACCAGAGGACTTCACCACCAGAATGAAATCGCCTGTGCTGATTGATTGCTGGAGGATGTTTAACTACTCCGAATTTAGCGAGAAATTAAAATACATAGCAATCGGGGTAGGGAACAAGGATGAAGTCTAGGGCAGTCTTTATACTCCCGCCATATAGTTCAGATATTGACAGCGCGGAGAAACCTTCTTGGGGCATTGTGCGTGTGCCACCAATAGGTTTATTCTCCATAGGCAGTTATTTACAAGCGAAAGGGCACGATATTAAGATCATAGACTGCCGTGAGATTATCAGCACATATAAGACAAGGGAGTACATCCCGATTCTCCTGAAAGCCGTAGAAGATTTCAAGCCTGATATAATTGGAATAAATGTCCTGACGGCGTTGTTCGATGAGACAAAGGTAATCTCCCGCGAGCTTAAAAAGAGATTTCCCTCCTGTGTAATTATTCTGGGCGGGCCGCACCCATCGGTAGAACCGACATTAACCCTCCATCAAAACCACTATGCTGATGCAATAGGGGTTGGTGCCGGAGAAGAAGTCTGCCTTGATATTCTGGACGGGAAGAAAATTAGTGATATACCTGGTCTCATGTGCAGGAATCACATTGATAAATTTGTGAAAAGGGATGTAGTTATGGACATTGATAAATACCCATTCCCGGATTATGCCCTCGCAAACCCTGATTTCTATACCGACTTTACCATATACACAATAATCGGCTGGGGTTTCAAAGGTCTTGGCGAGCTTACTTCAAGAAGCTGCCCTTACTCCTGTAAATTCTGCGCAAGTG
>CAZQBR010000121.1:2341-3721 GCA_964591975.1 uncultured Dehalococcoidales bacterium | reverse complement strand
CCCTTCTTCGATTACCCTGCTGAGGAACTGAAGAAAGCCTTGGAGAATGATTGAGGTTGTTATATGAAGGTAGCCAGGGCAGTTCGCCTCACCATTGGGCTACAGGAAAGAGTTGATGAGGTATACGCTGGAATTATGCAGGAATTATAGCTATAATGGCGATGATGGAGATAGGCATCATAGATGCTCTAATGAAGAAATTGGAATATTAAAAGGAGGGCGATAATGGTTCAAGAATCTTCTAAAGAGGAACTTCTAGACAGGATTGAAAAGGCGGCCCATGATTACGAAGCCAAGTATCATGGCTGCTCCCGCTGTGTTACGCAGTCTCTCATAGATCATCTCAAAATAGGTGACACTTCAACATTCAAGGCATCTATACCCTTGTGTGCTGGCGTTGCTATGAGAGGGGAAACCTGCGGTGCTCTGATTAGCGGGATTCTAGCTGTAGGAATAGCTTTAGGCAAAGAGGATATTAAGGATGAGGACTGGATGGGGGCGCTGGCAGCCGGATATAGATTGTCCCGTCGGTTCGAAAAAGAGATTGGCTCCACTTCTTGCAAGGAGATTCAAAAAGCTAGATTGGGGCGGGCTTTTAACATCGCTGACCTCAACGATTATGAGGAGTTCAAGAAGGCGGGTGGTTACGTGGAGTGTCCTAAGGTAGTGGGAAAGGCAGCTAGATTAGCAGCCCAGTTGATAATAGAAGAATCAGAGAAAAAGTAACTCCTCCTCTCTGAAGCCATTGGTTAGAGCTTATGCACTGTGTAGCGGAAATCGTTACCAATCTTCAATAGCGAATCACATTTGGGGACTTGAAGGAGCTGGACTACGCTTGAGCTTTGCCTTGAATACCGTAAAAAGCGGGGTGAGAAAATCCCTGATGAGATTGACCAAGACGATTAGCCCATTTAACATATACCTGGTTTGAGGCATTCTCAAGCAGCTTGGGATTGACGAAGTGGCTGGCACCCTTTACTAATTTGGTAATGGTGCGATAATCACCGGTCTCGAGCATTCGACCTCGGTTTTCTTCACATCAATCGAAGCCGGCTGAGATTGCTAAAAGGAGTGAATTCTCCTTAAGCCACTGGCTGAAGCCGGCTCAGGTTTGGGAAAACTATAACACCCCTTGATTCCCTTTATGACAGCTCCCATTCTTCCTGCTCTGGCAGCCGGAGTTGAGGCGTAAACGTTTTATAATCTGGATGGCAAATTATAATCATTTCTTGTCCCATGCCCCAGTAAGACTCAAAAAATTTCCGGGAGGCTAATTTTATGCCTCCCGTTTGTTGGTAACAAGGAGCGATACGAGTTTATATAGATGCCGGGGGAAAAGGGGTTAGGCTAGTTGAGTATAATTAGAGGATATTAGATTGT
>CAZQBR010000121.1:0-2331 GCA_964591975.1 uncultured Dehalococcoidales bacterium | reverse complement strand
TAGTAAGTTGTCACTCTGAGCGGAGCGAAGAGTCTACAAGAGATTCTTCGCCCATAGGGCTCAGAATGGCAAAATTGAGGTTGCTAAACAATCTCGGATATTCGGATTGACGTAGTATATGCAAAAATTGATTGGCCGGGTTTGTAGATAAGCGAGGGAGTGAGTGAATAGGGGCTGGGGAATAATCCTGAGTTTACTAATAGCTTTACTTGTGACAAGCTCTTCCTGTAGAACCGATTCAGGTCAGGGGCCTATAGAAGTGGCAGAGGTTACTATCTATTCAGGAAAAGGAGCTGTGCTTTTCAAGGATGTCGCCTATGCACTGGGTTTACTTGACATAAAGCATAGCACTCTGGATGAAAATGATATTAAAGAAGGAGAGTTGGAGCATTTCAATTGTCTAATAGTCCCGGGAGGCTATACGCAGGAATATATGCCGGCTCTGGGAGAAGCTGGCAGGAAAGCGATTCGCAATTTTGTCTGGGAAGGAGGGAGCTATATAGGGATTTGTGGCGGAATTTACATTGCGGCTGAGAGGGTAGAAGTTCCCGGCAGACCTCAGGGGCTGGGTATTATAGATATTGAAAACATTAGAAAGAGTGGCACGGGAATGGTAAAGATATACTTAGCCGATTATCCTGTCACTCAAGGTTTGGGAAGTGAGCTTGAAATTTATTATCAAAATGGGCCTGAAATAGTGGCAAGGGGGAATGTAGAAGGAATTGCCAAGTATGAAAGTGGGAGGTTTGCCATAGTGGCATCTTCCCTCGGCGAAGGTAAAGTTATTTGCTTCAGTCCTCACCCTGAGGGAAGCATAAGTCAGGGGATAAAACCAAAGCCGGAAACGCTTAAGCTTCTAAGCAATGCCTTGGAGTGGTGAAAGGAGCCAGGAGGCACTGATACTTTAATTCGACAAGCAGCTGAGGCTGGAGTTTTCCATGAAGCCAGGATTACCTCGGATGCAGGGCTACACAGAAAGCTTGGCAAGCAGGCGCTATAAGTATATGATTGGTGCGCCAAGAGCCATTAGAGATGAGGATTCCCTCCTTGTGGGTTGCAATGGTAAACCCAAACTAGAAAGGCATCTAATTAGTACTGTAGGCTAAAGCAGCTTGCAAAACCTTGCAAAGGATGCATCGTTATGGTTGCCAGACTAGCATCTGAGGGATACAGTATGTCTTTGCTAAATATCCAACATTTTAATAAATTTTATGGGGGTGTGAATCAATGAAGATAACTGATATGCGCGTCTTCCGAATGCGGGGGGTACATGGCAACTGGGTCTTTGCCAAAATCTATACTGATAGTGGTATAACCGGCGTAGGAGAAGGTTCCATTGAAATCTATGATGAAATAGTCGCCAAAGCAATAGAAGGTTATAAAGATTTTCTAATTGGCAAGGAGGCTTTTGAAATCGAATACATATATACTTCTCTTTGCAAGCAGACCTTCTGGTATGGGCAGCTTATCATGTTGAGCGCCTTGAGTGCTATCGAGCAGGCGCTGTGGGATATCAAAGGCAAGGCACTCGGCGTGCCCATCTATGAGCTCCTGGGTGGGAAACTACGTGATAGGGTCAGGGCTTACGCTAACGCCTGGGCTTTCCAGAAATCAGTTACTGAAATAACAGCTGCTGATACTCCAGAATCGGTAGCGCGAAATGCCCAGGAAATGGTAGCTAAAGGCTTCACGGCTATGAAGTGGGATCCCTTCCGCAATGGAGGGCAGGTTATATCCAAAGAAGACGAGCAATTTGCCGTCGCCTGCGTGAAGGCAGTTCGGGAAACGGTAGGACCCGGTGTGGACATCCTGATAGAGTGTCATGGGCGTTTTAACATGTGGAGTGCAATCCGCATGGCACAGAAACTGGAACAATTTGACCCGTTCTTCTATGAAGAACCTATTCCTCCTGATAACGTGGACGCTATGGCTGAAGTGCAGAGGTCCATTAATCTTCCTGTGGCAACCGGAGAACATCTCTTCAGCCGCTGGGACTTCCGTCCTCTCTTCGAGAAGCAGGCAGCGCGTATTATTCAGCCTGACTGCTGCCATACCGGGGGTATCCTGGAGCTAAGGAAGATTGCTGCTATGGCTGAGGCCTACTACGTTTCGGTTCAGCCCCATAATTGCAATGGCCCCATTGGCACCCTTGCCAGCTTGCAACTGGATGCGTGCATCCCTAATTTTATCATTCAGGAACTTTTCTTCCCGTACATGGAACTCTATAACGAGATTCTGACTGATCCTATTGAATATGAAAATGGCTACCTGAAGATTCCAAGCTCGCCAGGGATAGGAGCAGACATACGTGAAGACGTTATCCTCAAGCGG
>CAZQBR010000120.1:0-3733 GCA_964591975.1 uncultured Dehalococcoidales bacterium | reverse complement strand
GTATATCTCGAGGGAGGCGATATTCCGGGATTCCCATTCTCATCATTCCGCCTGGTTCTGGAAGAGCTTCAAATACGGTTACCTTGTATCCCAGTTTAGCCAGATAGTAAGCACAGGTGAGCCCAGCTGGCCCTGCCCCCACTATTGCCACTTTTTTACCAGACGAAGGAAAAGCCTTCACTTGCTTCTTCCAGCTATTATCACCATTATCAGCGGCGAATCGTTTAAGCATTCTTATGCGCAATGCTTTATCTACATCCTGCCCACGCTGGCATTTGTCCTCACAGGGGGCAGCACAAACTCTGCCTAGTACACCGGGGAAGGGAACCTTCTCCCTTATCACTGCCAGGGCAGCACTGAATCTCCCCCGAGCAATAAGACGGATATAACGAGGGATGTCTATGCCCGCAGGACAAGCCTTTTGACATGGAAAGGCAGTTTCAATTACTCCAAGTCCCCTTATCTCATCACAGACCCGAAGGCAGCGATTGCATAAAATACAAAAGCTAGAATCACGGGCGAAGAAAGGATTATCCTCCAGGGACGGTAGAGACCTAGAAACATGAGTAGGCATCTCCTTTAAACCAACATGGTTGATAGCTTTCTGAAGTTCGCACTCTTTCTTCTCAAAGCAGACATCAGTGGGTTGTCTACCCAAAATGGCAAGCAGGTTTTTTCGTTGTAGCTCCCGCACCCTTGTTATTCCCGTCTTAACTCTCATTCCTTCAGAGGCAGAAGTAATACAAGAAAGGACAATATTACCGTTTGCCTCTACTACACAAAGCTGGCAAGCCTCGTCCGGCATTACTTGAGGCAGCGGTTTTAGCCCAGGATAGTAGCAAAGGCTCGGAATGTAAATCCCTGCGCTTCTAGCAGCTTCCAAAACCGTCTGTCCCTGCCTGGCTTTTATGTCCTCACCGTCAATATTTAATGTAATTATGTCTCCTTCACTCATCGCTTACTCCTTCCTTGACGGACATTCAGCTACACTGCCTAACGTCGACTCCAAGCCCAGCAAAGATGAACATCCTAAAGCTTGAACTGGTTGCCTCAAAAGGGATGATAAAGAATGCCAGTCTGTTTTGCAAATAAAACCTACATATCTAAGGTTGTCTCCCTCACTGAAGTAGCAGCGCCTTGTGTTCATTAAGTTTCCCCATCAAGTCTGCGAAACTCATTCCTATTAGCGCCACCCTTTCTCCCAGCCTCATGGCATTGATAACTGTAGCGGCTCCAGTGGCTGTGGCCATGAGCACACAAGTAATCCTTTCAAACTCAAGCCCGGTTATGACGTTATCATACTTCCCATAGCCATATTGTGGTATCTTGCTTGGGTCGAGAAGACTATAGCCAGTGGCCAGAATGATTGTGCCCACCTTTAATTCGATGACCTGGTCAGCCTGATTAAAATCTATAGCGTTAGCCTCGCAGAACTTTACACAGGCTCCGCATTTCTTCCCTCCCGACTGAATATAAACACAAGGATCCTTATCAATAGTGGCAATATTTGGCATAGCTTGGGCAAATGGGATATAAATCGCCTTTCTCATTGCCAGGCCTGCCTCAAACTCACTTGGTGCCTTCCAAGGACATTTCTCCTCGCAGACGCCACAGCCAACACATTTGCTCTCATCCACATACCTTGCTTTTTTCTCACCTTTACCTTGAAATTCCCTACAGACCCTGAAACTTCCTCTACCTCGCTATAGGTCAGAAGCTCGATATCGGGATGATGCCCCACATCAGTCATCTTAGGAGTCATAATACATTCAGAGCAATCCAGCGTGGGGAAAGTGGTATCCAGCTGGATCATATGCCCGCCAATTGAAAGTTCCCTCCCTACCAGGTATACCTGGTGCCCACCATTAGCTATTTTCGAAGCTGCTTCTATTCCAGCAATTCCTCCGCCCACAACCAAGGTTTTAGGATTGACAGGTGCCTCCTTGGCTTTTAAAGACTCGTGGTACTAAACACGCTTCACGGCAGCAAGAACCAGATCCTTGGCTTTCTCTGCAGCCTGCTCTTTATCAGCATGACACCAAGAACAGTGCTCCCTGATATTGGCATGCTCATATAAATAGGGATTTAGCCCGGCATCCTGGCAAGCTTTACGGAATGTAAGCTCGTGCATTCTTGGGGAATCTATTTCAGGAATAAACATCACCTCCCGCTCTGTTCCTCTCCCAATGAAGGTGATGACATTTCACAGAAGCCAGGGCATCCATCCGCTCTCCCTAAGACCTAACCTCCCTCCAATCCCTGCCTTTTAACTTCTTCTTTAAAGGACTCAATTAACCTTCCTGGTTCCAAGGGCAAGGCAACCAGTACCAGCACATATCGCGATACAAGGCTTACTAGGATCTCTTTTTGCGAATATCTCTTGCCTTAATTCGCCAAGCCCCAAATGCGAATTTAGCCGTGGCATTATTCCCTCTTATTCGCAATTTTCCAGAACACCCTTTGCCTGCCCAGGCGAAAGGCGTCCGTGGTACCCTTCGTCAACTACCATCACTGACCCTAAGGCACGGCAGTCGAGGCAATTTACTGTTTCCAAACTGCACTTTGAATCCGAAGTTGTATCGCCGGGTCCAATATTTATGAGCTCCTCTCCCCTACATAGAGTAATCATATGTTGAACCTTAAGGACAAGGCTGGAAGCCTTGTAAAAGGTGATTTCATCAAATTCATCGAGTCCTGTGCTCGTCATCCTCATCTCTTCTATCCTATTATCTCTTTCCTGACTGAGAGATTTAAATTCCTCCCAGAGAGGGTGAGAAATATAGCCCGGGTTGTACCCAACATGCTCGTTCCGATGAAGCTCCTACGCCCGACATCGTGACAAGAAAAATCTTGCGCCGAAGACCCTTCACTACACCAAACCCAATCCGGATCGCCTATGGCACAAACCTTTTAAATCACATGTGAATAGGGGGACACAAATTCACCGAACACTTAGGGTATCATTTTCGCTAGGCGGTAACAGTACTAAAAAAGTAAAAAACGGAGTGATACTTATCATAGCTATTGTCATCTAATTGCCTCGTAAAATTCCTCAGGGCTCTTATTTAGAGATAATTTCTCCATTGGACACATATCTTCCCCTTCACGGTTTCGAATACATGGCGTGATACGGCCAAAATGGTATTGAATGTTATAGTAGCGCAGCGTTTTAATCGCAAGTTCAGTGCCTAAGGGACTATAAACTTCCTTGCATCCAGCCTTGATTGATAGTAAAGCAGAAGCATTGCCCATTACTTTATCAAATATCTTAACCGCCCCCTGAGAAAGCACAGCCCCGCCAATATACTCCAGAAGGGGCTGTAAACCAGGTTTACTGGATGTAAATAACAGCCTATCCCCACTGTATACCCAAAGAGTATCATCGCTCATTAAAAACTGCTCGAACAAAGTCACTTTATTCAAGCTCAGATGAACCCCAACTTCCTAATTGCCATCGGCTCATTCATAACCCCTTATATCTCCGACCCTTCAGGAAAATACTGTATTGTTGCATCCGGTACCGCTGCTATTATTGCTGCTTTTTCCACTACTCCCTACCATTTCGACTCTTTGGCATCTTTTACCTCTAAAAACAAAGGTTAAATTTCTCGCATATGTTATATGCTTTTAAAAATAACATCCCCGGAAGCTCAAATTGCTTGTTCACACTATGGCAGTCCCGGGATTCAATATGTTATTGGGGTCAAACACCTGTTTAATTCCTCTCATAATA
>CAZQBR010000119.1:0-3764 GCA_964591975.1 uncultured Dehalococcoidales bacterium | reverse complement strand
CGTCGCCCTTTTCTTTCAGGGCATCAATGTCTTCTCCGCCGGCCATTGCAATCTCTCCGCGTGAGATGTCAGCGTGAAGGTAGGGTTCGCCAAGGATACCCGTATCTGTAATTAAAACTTCATGTCCCCTTGCCAGGATCAGGGATCGCAGGAAATCTATTTCCTCTCCCTTGGTATCGAGGGTTCCCACTAAGGAAATTGTTTTTGCCATATATAAGCCACAGATTTTCGGATAGACAAATTTAGGTTTAAGAATACAGCGTCAGTGTCTTTGCCGCTGCTTCTTTCTGCTCAACCCGGCTTCTCCACTAATAGCTGAAGAGAGAAGGCAAAAAGGTAGCGATCCCCGGGAAGATTATCAGGATAACCGTAACAATAATCAGTGCAGCCAAAAAAGGTAATATCCCCTTGAAGATGGTCTCAAGCGGTATATCAGGAGCAATCCCTTTGATTACAAATACATTGACCCCTACCGGTGGTGTGATCACGCCCATTTCGGCCACGAGCACAATGATGACCCCGAACCAAATCGGGTCGAATCCCAGCTCCATGACTATCGGGAAAAAGATAGGGATGGTAACCACCACAAGGGCCATGGAATCCATAAAGAAGCCACCAATGAAATAAATGAAGATAATGACCGACATGACGGCTATTGGTGGGATGGCAAGCCCTCCCAACCAGTCGGCCAGCATGAATGGTATTGTCGATACCGCCATGAAGTGGCCGAAGATTACGGCTCCGGTGATGATTACTATCACCATACAAGCTGTTCTCAAGGCTTCCTTGCCAGCCTCAAAAAATATCCGCCAGCTAAGTTTTCGTCTGATCAGGCCAATGATCAAGGCACCACCGGCCCCTATGGCTCCGGCCTGGGTGGGGCTGAACCAGCCTAAAAATAAGCCCCCTATAGCCAAAAGGAATAGGATCATAGCTGGAATAATTCCGGTAATCGCTCGCAGCTTCTCTTTCAAGCCGGTTGATATTCCAGGGGGCCCGATATCAGGATTGCGCATGCAAAGAAAAGCAACTGTTGCGACAAAAGCTAGGCTAAGAAGTATTCCCGGTAAAACCCCAGCAATGAAAAGCTTGCCTATAGATTCCTCGGTTAATATCCCGTAGACAATGAGGATGGTGCTCGGTGGGATAAGGATGCCAAGGGTGCCGGAGGCAGCAACGGTACCAGTGGCTAACGTGTCATCATAGTTGTGCTTCTTCATCTCCGGAAGTGCTATCTTTCCCATTGTCGCTGCAGTTGCTGCGGTAGAGCCGCATATGGCAGCAAAACCGGCACAGGCAAGCACGGTTGCCATGGTCAGGCCGCCACGGAGTTGGCCTACCCAGACATAGCTCGTATCGTAAAGCTTTTCACTAATTCCAGAGGCAAAGGCAAAGGTGCCCATGAGGATAAACATAGGGATCACGGAGAGAGGGTAGGAGGAGAATTGCCCGAAGATATCCTGAGCAAGAAGGCTAAGGGCTGGCCCTGGGTCAGCAAGATATGCAAAGCCAACAAGCCCGACAAAAGCCATGGCAAATGCAACCGGCATTCTAAGGAGAAAGAGTATAAGGAGAAGCGCAATACCGGCAATGCCTATGGTAACCGGGCTCATTTTTTTATTATCCTTACTAGCGAGTTAAAAAACTCCGATAACAAAACAAGACATACAGGAATACTGGCGAGGGCAACGCCATACGCAAAGGGGTAAAGGGGTATTCGGGCAGTTGCACTTACTTCCCCTCCTCTTTGAAGCGAATATCCATATACGCAGAGGCGCCAGATAACCAGAATAAAGAGGGTGAGTACGAAAAGAAAGATGATGCTGGCTATAACCGCTTGGGCGCGATTTGGCAGCTTCGTAACAAAGAATTCTACCTTCACATGTCTGCCGAGCATGAGTGAAAAAGGGATGGCAAAGGATATTGCCACTAGTTGGGAGAGCATCACGATATCGAGGGCACCGAGGATGGGTTTAAGAAAGACCTTGGCCCCGATTACGTCGATACACGTGATGACCATCACCACAAGGAGTCCGATAAGACCTACCCACTCGAACCAGCTGCTCAATACTCTAGTAAACCTTTCAAACTTGTTTAACACGATTACAAACTTCCCACTGCCTATCATCACAACCCCTAGCTGAAGTGCGGGGCTTTCCCAACAGCGTTCCAAATCTTACGGGAACGCGTCGGGATCAAGCCCCTGGTTCCTATGCACTGTCACTCAATCCGTTGAATATGTTTTTGAGAATCTATTTTTACCTTTTCCCTCTTTAGCAGGAGAGCTTCCTTATCTCATCGCATCAGGCCCGGTTGCGGAGGTGATGTGTGACGCTATCTGTTTCACTGTCCAGTAGTGAATCCGTTCCCGCAGGAATTTTATCCACCCTCTCACCTCTGATGCCGAATATCCTTTGCCAACCATATCTTTTACATAGTTCTCGACTACTGATTCGGCCGCTTCCTTCCACCGAGCTGCCTCTTGCGAGGATAGGTTTATGATTTCAACGCCGTTTTTTTTGGCGAAATCCTTTCCCTGGATATCTATCAGGTTCCACATCAAGGCAAATCTCTCCTTATATTCCCCACAGAGCTTATCGAAAATCTCCTTGATATCCGGAGGTAACTTCTTATAGCTGTTCTTGTTCATCGCTACATAAAAGGTATAGAGGTTCCCGACTTGCCAGCTTGCCGTCGTGTACTTGACAACCTCGGCGAAACGGAAGGTCTTGAGTGTCTCAAATGGGGTATTCACACCGGCAATCACGCCTTTGGACATGGCATCATACACCTCCATCATGGGCGTGGGAGCCGGGGTTGCACCTAACGCGGAAACGGTATTGCCTACAATCCCAGGGGCTCGTATGGTAAGCCCTTTGAGATCCTCCAGCTTGTGTACTGCCTTCTTCGCAGTGATCATTACGTTAGGTGTGCTCGAGTGCATCCAGAGCACGCGCACATCATCCCATTCCTTCGGCTTAAATTCATTGTAGAAGTCATTGGCCACTTGGTTCGCTACCCAGCCACTGGGATAGCCCAGTGGCAGCTCGCAGGCTCCACTCACGGGCATGCGGCCCGGGGTATACTCAATATGAGCCAGACCTATGTCAGTAATTCCCGTGACTATCCCCTCGTATATCCTGGGAGCCTTCAACAATGAGCCGCCAGCGAAGTATTGAACCTTGACTCTACCATCGGTACGCTTTTGTAAATCGGCGATGAACTCTTCACAGATCTTGGAGTGTGGTGCAGGGGGAGGGAAATAATTGGAGAATTTTAATGTTATCACCTTTGCGTGAGTTGGCGTTGCAAAGGCAACAGCTAATAGGACTGTCAGGAAAATCATCAAGGCTTTTTTTCTCATAGAAGTTTACCTCCTTTTGTTTGGGATTTTAAGATTTGGTACCCTTCTGCCCATCTATTAGCTTGTTATCACCTCCTTTCTTTGCTTATGCTCTTATAAATCTTTCTGGATGTAAAATAAAGTGTTTAAATTCATCGGTAGAATTTAAACACTTTATCACGCGGCGTTCCTACACGTTCTTAAAGAGCTCTGTCCATTTGTTGAGCACCTGTTCACGCAGTTCAGGACCAGCCACGTTAACAGGTGGGAATTTATCCTTCCAGTGGTAAGGCTTGCAGGCGTTGATAAACACTTTAGCGGTGGTGAAGTCCTTTCTAGCTCGTTTTTCAGGATCAAGCATGGGATCCAAGGGACTGGTGAGGAAACCGGGGACGATATCCATATATTTTTCTGGATCACA
>CAZQBR010000118.1:0-3899 GCA_964591975.1 uncultured Dehalococcoidales bacterium | reverse complement strand
TGTTCAAAGGCCTCGTTGGGTACATCCTTCATCCTGGAAATCTTGTACACTATCGGAGATGAGCGGATACTCTCAATACTCACCCCCGAATTTAACATTTCCTGGGCCAGTTCATAAAACTTTATTATAGTTTTAAGCATAAGGCCAGCTTTTGCTGGCACGCAGTAGGTATCAACTTCATGGTAGGCACTCTGCTGGAGAAAGTCCTCACGTATCATCCTGGCGATGAGTAGCAATAGTTTGTCACCTTCGGGCAAAGCTTCAGGACCTACAAGCCTTACAATTTCCTCCAGTTCAGCCTCCTGTTGCAATATCTTCAAGGCGGTATTTCTAGTATCTACCCATCCTGTATCAACCTTATCCCACCAATCTTTAACTGCATCTACATAAAGACTGTAACTAGTGAGCCAGCTTATCGCGGGGAAATGTCTCTTGTTCGCCAGGGAAACATCCAAAGAGTATAAAGCATCTACTATTCTAAGTGTATTTTGAGTTACCGGTTCGCTAAAGTCAGCTCCGGGAGGACTTACAGCGCCAGCCACTGTTACTGACCCCCTTCTTTCTGGACTGCCCAGGCATTCAACCATTCCTGCCCTTTCATAAAAAGTGGAAAGCCGCGAACCCATGTATGAAGGAAATCCCTCCTCTCCCGGCATTTCCTCCAGTCTGCCGCCCATTTCCCTCATAGCTTCAGCCCATCTTGAGGTTGAATCGGCAACCAGCAAAATATCGTAACCCATGTCCCTAAAATATTCAGCCATCGTGATACCAACGAAAATACTTGCTTCCCTAGCCACAACAGGCATGTTAGAAGTGTTAGCTATAAATATTTCCTTCTCTTGTAGCGGTCTCCCTGTGTTAGGATCCTTGAGTCTCCTGAAGCTATAGAGCACGTCAGCCATCTCATTACCTCTTTCGCCACAGCCAACGTAAATATTGAGATGTGTCTGAGCCCATCTGACCAACTGCTGCATGGCAACGGTCTTACCTGTGCCAAAGCCTCCCGGTATGGAAGCTTTGCCACCAAGAGCCAAAGGGAACATGTAATCCAAAATTCGCATGCCGGTAGTGAGCAAGCCTGAAGGATCCTGCCTCTGCTTATAGGGTCTGGGCTTCCTTACCGGCCATTCTTGCATCATCGTGAGCTCTTTTACCCCACCATTATACTCCACCCGGGCTATAGGCTCCTCGACAGTATAGTCACCTTCGCGTATCTCCTTTACTACGCCTTCAATGCCCATTGGCACCATTATCCTGTGCTCTATGAGTTCTGTCTCGGGAACCGTGCCTATTATATCCCCTCCACTAACTTCATCCCCAACCTTGGCTTTGGGTGTGAACTGCCATTTTTTGTCGCGAGGAAGTGCTAATGCCTTGGCACCTCGTTTTATGAACGACCCGGTATCCTCAACCAGAGTAAGCAAAGACTTTTGAAGTCCATCATAAATAGACCCTACAAGCCCTGGGCCTAACTCCACGCTCAAGATTCTTCCTGTTCCCATCACCACTTCGCCAGTTTTTAATCCCAGAGTGTCCTCATGCGATTGAATTATCGCCTTATTTCCTTCCAGCCCTATTATCTCTCCTACAAGTCCTTCCTCTCCTATCTCAACAATTTCATAAACCTGAGAACCTTTCATCTCATCAGCTATAACTAGAGGACCGGACACTCTCCATATTTTACCCATGGTTTTAACCTCCTACCCTTGCTGTTATTGCGAGGAGTGTAGCAGCAAACCAGTTCCAAATAGCCACAGATTGCTCCGCCTTGCTCGCTTGACAAGGGATCGCCTCTCAAATTTCTATGTCAAACCCTATAGATTCTCTAATAAATGCTTTGTAATACTCCTTAATATCTCGATATTTCGTGCCAAATTTCGATGGAACCTCGATGATTACAGGAGTCACCCCTTTCCCTTTTCTAACCTGAGCCACTAAATCCTCAACGTATACTGCATAGTCTTCTAGTAGCATTACTATGCCAACGTTAGGATCGTCTATCAAGCCGCTTAGAGCTTCCCTAACATCCTCACGGGTATCATGACCGCCTTTTATACTATAATATCTACTAACACCAGCTAGCCTCAACCCACTAACCAGGTCTTCATCTCCTATGACAGCTGTCTCTAGGTGTTTGACCCACATCATGCTCACACCACCAAATATTCCTTTATTTCCTCTAAGGCAATGCCATCGAATATCATTTTTAGAACCAGCCTTAAGTTCCGTATTTCAACCTCTTTAAGGATTAAGTGCCAGGCCATCACCAAGGGGGATAATATCCTTGGTGATAGTATCTCCCTAAGCAACCTGAACTTATGCTTGTCAATGACTTCCTCTATCGCCGTGATACTTTTAGTTTTATCATAACTGCTTGATACTTCGCTTGCTATATCCCGATATTGAGCATTCTCCAGCCTCTGGGGCATGTCGCTGAGCTTAAAGGATAATAAATCTCTAATGATTCCTTCTGTAATTAGATATCCACCAGCAATTGTGCATTCAGCAGCATCAGTCCCTATACCCTCAATTATAGCTCGTGAGGCAATTTGCAAGTTTGTCAGGTCTATAGCAAGGCCGAAAGCTTTATAAAGCACAGAGCCATCTTTTATACCTCTTGCCATGTTTAGCAAGTTTTTATAGTACTCCCCATCTAATTTAGCTTCAACAAGGAGTTTTGACCTCGCCCCTCCATCTATTCTATATTCCTTCAGGACAGAAGCATAATCCCCCAGCTCGCATTTGATAAGCAATCCAATAATGTCATCTAATTTTCCAGCACCAAAAAGTTCATCTATCAATCCACCGTTGCAGATAATCCCCACTGGTATCATGCGGTTTTTTTTACCAGTCGAAATACCCTGCAAAGCGGCTTTAATATTCGAGACATCATACTTTACTATATACGCCCTCGATACCTTTGGTATATCTTTTGGCAAGAACTTAAATGATTCTACATCTCTAATGCACTGCGCAAAATACTTCCACAACCATTCATCCAAATCATCGAAGGTCTTGATGGGTAATTCCTCAAGATAGCTTCCTACATCGGTCTCTCTAATTATTGCCAAGGCATCCTGGACATCCGACACTGCTGACATTCTATTTATCTGGTCAGAAGTGACAACTTTAGACTCTTCACCTTTGAGGTAAGCTGATATAAATGCGTATCTTGGATCAGGCAAAACCCCTCCTACAAAGCTTCAAAAAGTTCCTTGCTTATCTCCGGCAACAGCTTTGGTAGCAACATCTCAAGTCTAGTCTCGTAAGTATTATCTATCCTGTATTTTCCCTCGATATTCTCGGCTATAACCCCTCCGGTACAATTAAACTCCTTAACTTCCATTATCCTATTAGCTAACTCTTCATCTCCTTCAAGGAATTTTTGTACACTGCTTACATCTTTAGGGGAAACGTAAATCCTACCTTTATCCACACCAAGCCCATCCATGGCCTCCTTGATTAAGCTCAAACGATGGCTTTCATCACTTGCGATTCCTGACAATGTTTTTTTCACGCCCTCAATTATTTTGGCGATTATGTCAGCTTTCATGCGTAATAGTTCCTGGCGTGCTTTTATAGAAGCTTGAGCCAAGATTCTAGCAGCTTCCTCTTCAGCCTCCTCTAGCATTTTTCGTTTCCCTTCCTCAAGTTTTGTTTCCCGCTGCTTCTTCGCCTTCTCTATCTCTATCTGTGCCTTTTCCTCAGCCTCTTTTATTATACTCTGCGCCTCTACCCTTACCTTGCCGACAACAGCTTCGCTTATTTTCTCCATTTCTTAAGACCCCTCTAGAAAAGTCCTAACATAGCCAATGCCATTATGGCGAATACCAGTCCCAGCACGCCTATTAGCTCGACGAACACGGCTAACATCATGGCGTTAGTCAATATCCGCCCCT
>CAZQBR010000117.1:0-3938 GCA_964591975.1 uncultured Dehalococcoidales bacterium | reverse complement strand
TGCTGACACGCGGATTTTCAGTCCGCTGCTCTACCACCTGAGCTACCTCGGCTCGGCGAATATTCTAAGGTTTCCTTGCTTTAGTGTCAAGCGAGCTAGCTTTGACCACCGGGCTTGATTAAAGGGATATTAGCGGCGCATAGGGGACATTCCTCGGGAGAGTAGACTATGGTGGGGATGTGAAGACAGCTGAAAAGGGGCATGCCAAGGTCCATCTCCTTTGAACTGCGGTTGATAAGCACTCCAACTCCGATGACAAGCCCGCCAAGGCTGTCTACAGCGCTTATCGTCTCTCTTATCGAGCCTCCCGTGGTTAGGATGTCATCGACGATAAGGACGTGTTCGCCAGGCGCGATTTCGAAATCGCGTCGGAAGATTCTCACATCTCCCATTTTTTCTGCAAAAATGCTCCTCACTCCCAGTTGTCGGGCAGTTTCAAAAGCCAGAATAATGCCGCCAGTGGTTGGTCCTGCGACTAAATCTACCTTCTGGCCTTTAAAATGCTCAGCAATAGCTTGGCACAGCTTCGCAGTGTAGTGTGGATATTGGAGGATGCGGAATTTCTCCCAGTAAACCGGCGAGTGCAGCCCGGAAGTGAGAAGGAAATGGCCTTCCTTTATCGCTCCGCTTGCTTTGAACATCTTCAATATTTCATCGCTCAAGTTACACTCCAATTGGGCTGCAAATTAGTTGCCTCTTGTTTGCCCGTTCCAGTCAACTCTGGGTAGCTGTAATATTTCACCACTTCCCACTTGCCTGGTGGCCAGTAAACAAACCAGGCCTTGCCAATAACGCTCTCGCGGGGCACAGTCCAGCCATTATGTGAATCATTGGCGTTGTTACGATTATCGCCGAGGACAAAGTATTCATCCGTGGGAATTTTTTGGGGTGGCATAGTGTAACGTGGTGGCTCTTTAATATATCCTTCATTTATAGGGATATTGTTGATAAGAACTTTGCCATCTTTAACCTCTACGGTTTCACCGGGCAAGCCAATAATTCGCTTGATATAAGGGAACCTAGAGTAATTCGGTGGATTAAAGATAATCACCTCTCCACGTTCAGGGTTTGAGAAAAAATAACTTGCTTTACTTGCCATAATCCATTCACCTTCTTCGATGTTTGGCAACATGCAGGAATATTGTACGGTGTAGCCTTGCACAGTAACTCGTAAGAGAGTAAAGATGGCGAGGGCTATGAGGATGATTATGCCGATTTCACGAAACCCTTTCATTTATCAAGACTATTCTATCACTGAGTATAAACCCAAAGTCAATTTATTCGTTATAATGAGTAAAAGATGTTTTTATGAAAGGAGGCTTAAATGAAAGGGGCTCGATGGTTAATTCCTTGTTTAATAGTAGCGTTGGCATTAGGCACTGTTGGTTGTGCCCAAGGAGGTGGGCAGGGAATCATCCCTGTGTCGGTGCAGCAGAATACAGGGGTGTGGGTTACTGGCCAGGGAGAGGCAATGGCAGTTCCCGATATAGCCACGCTTAGCCTGGGTATTGAAACTCGAGGGGATACGGTAGCTGAAGCTCAAGCGCAGGCAAGCGAGGCCATGGATAAGGTGATGGAGACATTAAAAGACAATGGTATAGATGAAAAGGATATCCAGACGCAGCGATTCAGCATCTATCCCATAACAAGATGGCTCGAGCGCGAGGATAAGGAGGAAATTATTGGCTATCGGGTAACCAATATGGTGACAGCTAAGATAAGGAAGGTAGAGAAAGCTGGTGCTGTCATAGACGCCGTAGCCAAAGCTGGCGGTGATTACACCAGAATTCAGAACATAAGCTTTGCTGTAGATGACACAGAGCCATATTATGCGGAAGCGCGGGCTAAAGCGATGGAAGATGCTAAAAATAAAGCAGAGCAATTGGCTGATTTAGCTGGCGTTAAGCTGGGCAAGCCCACCTATGTTTCCGAGGGCGCTGTGTATTCGCCACCTACTACCAGAGTTTCATATGAGGGCGGGATGGCCGTTCCCGCTGCACCTGAAACTCCCATAAGTCCCGGAGAATTGAAGCTCACCATCAATGTTCAGTTAGCTTATGCCATAGTTTAATTGCTTAGAGGATGGCAAATCCCCTCCTGCTCCAAAGGCAAGAGGGGATTTGTTTTTTAAGCTTGTCTCTCCAGCCCTTCCAATGATAACATTATTACCGGGCTGGGCCGCTAGCTCAATTGGAAGAGCAGCTGACTCTTAATCAGCAGGTTCAGGGTTCGAGCCCCTGGCGGCTCACATGAATACAAAATTCGGGTAAAAAGGCGACCTTAGCATTTTAAATTTGTTGCTCCGAGTGCCTTGCAATCTGCTTTGGAAATAAAAGAATTATATCGATTTAAGTCTAAGAGCAGTTTATAGTTCCTTTGCCGTAGCTAAGACTTCTTTGAGGAAGACCCTTTCCTTCATTTGCTCAAATTCTGATTCAGTATAAACTAGTGGCTCCACTGGCAGGGAAGTTAAATCAAAAATCTTCTTTATGCGCTGCGGCATTTTGCCCTCGAATTCGCCCACTATGATGAGGTCTATATCACTACCTTCGTTGAAATCTTCTCTGGCGAAGGAGCCGTAAAGATAGACCTTCTTCACCTTGTGCTTGTTTTTGAGGAGATTAGCTAATTCCCTCACTTGCTCATAAATCTTTTCACTATCTGCAATATTAACTCGGCATAACTCATACACTGGTCGGCATCCTCCTGCGAATAATATTCAGATGGAATTTCGTTACCTACTAAACCACTGGGATATCTGGTAGGAATGTAATAGGTATTTAGGTCTTTTCCCGCTTGCCTTAACCATCTTTGCTCTTCCATTGCTACTGTAGTAGCACAATTATTTATTTGATGGTGATGAGGCTTTTGGGGCGAGGATTAGCCCATTTGCCTATCTGTGGTGGCTCTCTGTTGATAAGGTTTAGATGAGCTTACAAACTTATGATATAGTTTGACTCAAATGGACATTGCGTCCAAAGTTCAGTTCTTTCGTGAGAAAGTTGTAACCCGTAGATGGTTCCAAGTATTGGCCTTTATTCTGATACTTGCTCTTTCCGTTGGGCTTTTCTTCCTGGCACGCGCTTATCTGGATTTAGAGAAATTGCTTCGTTATGGTTACCTTGGGATCTTTTTAATAAGCCTTTCCTGTGTCACCATTATGTTTCCCCTTCCCTGGGAAGCGGTTATCATCGCTGCAGGGACTACCTTAAATCCCTTGTGGGTGGGTATAATAGCCGCTACAGGAGCTACCATAGGCGAGCTTAGCAGTTATTTTGCCGGCTATTGGGGAAGGAAGATAATCCTCGGTGAGCATTTAGGGAGATATGGAAAGGCGGAATCCTGGCTAAAGAGGTATGGGAGTCTTGCTGTTTTCGTCTTTGCTCTTTTGCCAATATTGATTTTCGATCTCCTGGGACTTGTCGCAGGGTCATTTAGGTTTCCCTTATGGAAATTTATTCTTGCCTGTTGGGCTGGACGGCTGATTAGATGTCTTGTCGAAGCTTACTTGGGGCGGGGGCTGGTTGGCTTCTTGCCCCAGCTATGGTAGGGTAGGAGCACCCCTCTCTGACTGGGCAGGCAGAGCATCTTCTTCCTTTGCAAAATTCCAGGCCTATCCTTACCAGAGCAGACTCCACGGTTGGAAGCTTTAATTCCTTCTCTTTCAATCCAAGTTTGGAGGCAAGTTCTTTAGCGATTGGGGAAGGCTGCGGATTAGCCTTTTCCCATATCCCCTTCAATTCTCTTAGAAAGATGTTAACTGTGGTTGGGCCTACGTGCTTGAATTCAAGCAGTCTCTTTTCCAGGTCCTGGCTATTCCTGGCCTGGGCATATAAGCTCTCTATCGAGCCGTACCTTTCTCTTAGGTTAGCTGCTATCTCCAGCAAGTTAGATGCTGTGGAGAAGTCATAGCGAACATAGCCTCCGGAGTCTAATAC
>CAZQBR010000116.1:0-3939 GCA_964591975.1 uncultured Dehalococcoidales bacterium | reverse complement strand
GCAGTAGCTCCAGCTGTTATAGTCATTCCGAGAAGTTCTGTGGTTTCCTAATGATGTTATCTGTGCATCGCCGACAAAATAGGCACAGTTCAGTAATGGGCATTTTAGGTGACTGAGATGCCTTTGTCAAGAGCTTATACCCGCTTACATGATTAGTGGCACATCACCTTCCATAGTTTATGCCGCTGTAATGCTATAAGTGGAGAGGTGAACAGAGCTCGCAGCATTGCGAATATGGAAGGATGGGCAAATTTCTCTCCAGTGTTATATACATATAAGGTGTCCTCTAGCTAAGCAAGATAGGCTAGATTATTCCCACCGGGTTGACATCCATAGTCCAGCCCTGTGGCAAAGTTATCCCTGATAGAGCTTGAGCGGGATTAGAGCCTCGAAGGATAATCTGCCAGCGATATCTGCCCCTGACCCTGGAAGCAAAGGCAGGCACAGGGCCAATCAGGTTCAGGTCAGCTATATGCTTGCTCTCCTTTTCTTTAAGGAGGACATGGCTTATTCTTTCTGTCTCTCGGTGACACAAGTCATCATTAGTGTGAGTGTAAACCAGGCGGATGAAATGGCTAAAGGGAGGGTAATTGAATTGACGCCGGTAATTTATCTCCTGATGATAAAAGCCCACATAATCATGCCTGGAGGCAGATTTGATGGCGTAGTTCTCTGGGGAGTATGTTTGGATGATGACATTCCCAGCCTTAACCCCACGTCCAGCTCTTCCAGCTACTTGACATAAAAGCTGAAACGTACGCTCTCCAGCACGAAAATCGGGAAAATTGAGTCCAGTATCGGCGCTAATTATCCCGGCCAAGGTTACCTGAGGTAGATCCAACCCTTTAGCTATCATCTGGGTGCCGATAAGCACGTCTGCCTCATGGTCACGAAAAATCTTTAGCAGTTCCTCGTGGGCGTGCCTTTTGGTAACTACATCTTTATCCCAGCGGAGCAATCTTGCTTTGGGAAAGAGGCGTTTTATCTCTTCCTCCACTCTTTGCGTGCCAATGCCCAGAAACCTGAGATAGCGGCTGGAGCACTGAGGGCAAATTTGAGGTATTGGGATGGAATAGTGGCAGCGATGGCAAATTAACTTTTTCTCCGCAGAATGGTAAGTAAGAGCTACGGAGCAGCGGGGGCAACGGAAGACGAAGCCACAATTACGGCAACGAATGAAAGTAGCTGTGCCACGGCGGTTGAGGAAAAGGATTGTCTGTTCATTTCGCTCCAGGGTTTCCCTCATGGCAGTTAATAAAGAGCGGCTAAACAAGCCAGTGTTCCCAGCTTTGAGTTCTTCCTTCATATCTACTATGCTTACCTGGGGAAGAGGCGAATAACCATGAGGGGTGATTCTCTCTTTTAGCTCTATTAGTTGATACTCACCCAGTTGTGCTTTATGGAAGCTCTCAATGTCAGGTGTAGCGCTGCCCAGGATGACAACGGCACGGCTGAGCTGGGCCAGCTTAAGAGCTACATCTCGAGCATGGTAACGAGGCGATTTATCCTCTTGCTTGTAAGTCCATTCATGTTCTTCGTCTATTATGATGAGCCCGAGGTCGGGCTGAGGGGCAAATAAAGCGCTTCTCGGCCCAATAACCACATCACAGTTTCCTTCCCGGATCCACTGCCATTCATCGAGTTGCTCTCCCAGGGAAAGACCGCTGTGTAGTACCGCCACACGCCCGGGGAAGCGGTTAGCAAATCTCTCCACTGTTTGTGTGGTGAGGGCAATTTCAGGGATAAGGCAGATGCCCCGCTTACCCATTGAGATAACTTGGGCCAAAGCTCGCAGATAAATCTCAGTTTTGCCACTGCCAGTAACACCAAAGAGAAGAAAAACTGGTGGTGATTGAGATTGTTTCGACGTCCCTTTGCCATACTCAGGGCTTTGGCTCCTCGCAGTGACGTGGTGAATTGATTCCCATGCAGCTTGTTGTGATGGAGTGAGGATAGGGGTTGGAGTAGGCGTGGGGGTGAGACGGGATAGCGGATCACGCCGCACGTTGACTAACTTTGTGGAAATCAAATGGCGATTTTCCAAGGCTCTGATGGTAGCAATGGAACAATTGAGGCGTTTTTCTATTTCGCTAACCGGGATAGGTTGAGTTTGCTTGGTTAAAAATTCCAAGAGCTCTGCCTGTTTATAGGCCCTGGACTTGCTTAAGTGGGCTATCTTGCTCTCAACCTCATCCCATCTAGCTGCCGGCTTGACATAGAGAATTGTTTTTGGCCGCACCCTAGTTTTTTCTAACTCCTGGCTCTTTATTATTAAGTGGTGATGAAAAAGCTGCTCGGTGATTCGCTTAGCTTTATTTATCCCGAATTCCCGCTGTATCTCTTTTAAGCTTACCCTCCTTTTTTTTTCTACGAACCGAAGGATTTGTATTTGCCCTGAATTGAGAAATGATAAGTCCACCTCTGGATTTGCTGGTTGAAAATAAGTAACAGTCTGCCTCTCAAAGCCCGGGGGCAGCATTAAGGCTGCGGCATCGAAAGGAGGGGAAAGGTAGTGCTCGCTTATCCATCGGGCAAGTTCGATTTGTATTGAGGAGAGCGAGGGATAATCAGTAATGATGTCAGCTATTTCTTTAGTTGCTTCAACTGATGGCTGATCAGATAATTCGACAAGGATGCCTTGGACAACTCTGGAGCCAAAGGGAACCCATACTGCCTGCCCTATCTCAACATCTAGCTGGGGTGGAATGGCATAGGAGAAAGTAGAACGGCATCCAGGGGAGCGAACCGCCACCTCAGCATAGTTCATTTAACATGCTTATATAGGTTCTTCTTGCTCTTCTTGGGGCGTAATTTGTTCGGCTATTCTTTCTCGCCGTTCCTTAAGCCGAGACTGCTTAGCGCTGAGCCGACGCATATAGTAAAGTTTGGCTCTGCGTACCTTGCCGCGCCTGAGCACCTCTACACCTTGCAGCATAGGGGATTGGAAAGGAAAAGTGCGCTCCACGCCAACACCGTAGCTCACTCTTCTTACAGTGAAACTTCCACCGTCAACGCCTTTCCTAATCCTAATTATCATTCCCTGAAAGTGCTGCAGGCGCTCCTTATCCCCCTCGATGGTCTTCAAGCTGAGCTTGACCGTGTCGCCGGGGGAAATTTGAGGGATATTTGGATTTATTTTAGGCTCAACCAATTCTCTGATATCCATTTCCTCTCCTCATCGCAAAGATTTACCTTCTTCAAAAAATAGGTCGGGGCGTCGTTTTGCTGTTCGCGAAATAGCCTCTTGATGCCTCCAACGGGCAATTTCCTCATGGTTTCCCGAGAGCAAAACCGAAGGCACCGGCCAACCCCGATATATCTGAGGTCTGGTGTATTGGGGATACTCTAACAGCCCGCCAGTGTGAGAGTCGCTGTTCAATGATGTTTGTGAGCCAAGCACCCCTGGTACAAGTCTGACTATGGCATCGACCAGCACCATGGCGGCTGGTTCGCCTCCGCTAAGGACATAATCACCAATACTAATTTCATCAGTGGCTAAATGCTCATGCACCCTCTCATCTACTCCTTCATAATGACCGCAGATTAACATAAGATGTGAATGAGAAGCTAGTTCCTGGGCAATTTGTTGGCTAAACAGCCTGCCTTGAGGGGTAAGCAGGATAATAGCTACTTTGCCTGGATTAATCTGTTGCTTCGTTGCCTCTATGGCCTCAAAGATAGGCTCAGGCTTGAGCACCATGCCAGGTCCACCTCCATAAGGGTAGTCATCAGCAGTATGATGTTTGTCATGTGTATGGTCACGGATATTATGAATCACAATATCAACTAACCCCTGCTCTTTAGCTCGCTTAACGATGCTCTGGTTGAACGGAGAGACGAACATCTCGGGGAAAAGACAAAAAACATCAATGCGCACCGGATTCCTCCAAGAAAAGCTTCTTGGGTTATCTTAACATACAGAGGGATGTTAAGAAAGTG
>CAZQBR010000115.1:0-3993 GCA_964591975.1 uncultured Dehalococcoidales bacterium | reverse complement strand
GAGATTATTAAGGAGGGAAGAGATGACTATACAAAATCGTGAAGGATACATTGAAAGTCTCAGGAGGCAAAAGCCAAAGGTCTTTATGGCTGGAGAGAGGGTGGAAAACATTGCTGATAATGCTATGTTCAGAGGAGGCATAAACAGCATCGCAGTGGCCTATGATGCTGCCAACGACTCTAAATATAAGGATCTTGCGACAGCGAATTCCACTCTCACCAGGCAAGGGATTAGCCGATGGAACCACATAATTGAGAATGAGCAGGATGCAATTGCTAAAGTCAAGCTGTTAAGGACGATGGGGAACTACCTTGTGCCATGCTCCTATAGATGCATAACTGCTGATATACTAAATACCGCCTGGGTTATTAGCTATGAGATAGATAAGAAATATAACACAAGCTATCATCGGAGGGTTGTTGACGCTATTAAGGATGTCCAGATGAAAGACTCTGTAGTGGGAGGGGCACTAGTAGACCCCAAAGGAGATAGGAGCTTGAGACCTAGTAAGCAAGTGGATCCAGATATGTATCTCCATATAGTGGAGAGGAGAGGCGATGGGATTGTGGTGAGGGGGGCAAAGGCTCATAGCACAGCGGCCCCTTATACAAACATGTTGTTTGTTATGCCAGTCAGCCGACCACTTTCAGAGGATGAGAAGGATTATGCCGTGGGCTTCTTTACTCCCGTGGATACTGAAGGAATCACCTTTATATGCCGTCCCCCAGCGATACCGTTGGAACTCAAGGAGTTAGAGAACCCATACAGTTCAAGATTTGCTGGCCATGTGGAGGCCATGGTGATTTTTGACGATGTCTTTATACCTTGGGAGAGAGTTTTTATGGCTGGCGAAAATGAATTCACTGGTCCAATGATGGATGCATTTGCCTCTTTCCACATGATGAGTAAGTGCGGTTGTAGACCGGCTAGCATAGATCTCGCCATTGGTGCCACTGCATTGATAGCTGATTTTAATGGCACAGAGAGGGCTTCTCATATACGAGAGTGCTTAACTGATATGATTATGACTGCTGAAATTACCTATTCCTGTGGACTTGCTGCTGCTGTGCAGGGAGTAAGGCATGATTCTGGGGTATACATTCCTAAGGGCATGCCGGGATATACTGGCAAGGTTTTCGCAGCCAAGAAACTAGGTGAAGACCGTTATTTCATGCAAGAAGTTGGCGGCGCGCTGGTGGCAACAATGGCTTCGGAGAAGGACTATAGAAATCCTGAAACAGGTAAATACCTGGAGAAGTACTACCAAGGTAGAGAGGGTGTGCCAACAGAGCATAGAATGCGAGCCTTTAGGCTCATTGAGGATTTAACTGCGTCTCCTTATGCCGGATGGTATCACGGGATGGCTATCACCGGGGGAGGAACCCCCCAAGCGCTAAGGGTGGGAGTCTTATTGGATTACGAAATGGAGGAAAGCAAAAGAAGGGCAAAGATTGCGGCTGGAATAGAGTAGTTGTTAAGACATTCGCCTTAAGATTGCTCTGTGTAAAGAATTACTGCTTGATTTGATTCAGCAGTTGCAGGAGCTCAGCTTCGCTGAGCGTTTTTATCCCCAATTGTTGAGCTCTAGCCAATTTTGACCCAGGGTCGGCACCGACTACCACATAGGATGTCTTCTTGGTAACGTCTGAGCCTGCTTTGCCACCCAGTGCCTTTATTCTGGCTTCTGCTTCAGAACGAGCGAAGGATTCCAACTTCCCCGTGATCACGAATTCGAGCTCAGCCAAAGGTAACTCTTCAGGCTTAGCCTCTTCGACTTTTCCCTTCTCCAACCTCACTTCAGCCTTCCTCAGCTTCTCAATGATGTGTTTGTTTCCTTCCTGCTTGAAGAAAGTCACAATGCTATCAGCTATCTTGGGACCGATAGATGGAAGAGATAGAAGGTTCTCTTGACTAGCTCTGGCTAATTCATCAACGCTGGCGAAATTTTCCGCCAATAACCCGGCATACTCCTCACCTACATGAAGAATTCCCAGGGCGAAGATAACTCGAGCGAGAGGCCTATCCTTGCTCGTTTCGATGGAGTCAAGCACGTTGGAAGCGCTCCTATCTGCCGTCTTCTCCAAACCTAAAAGTTGCTCTTTAGTGAGGTAATATAAATCAGCGGCGTCCTTGATTAAACCTTTCTCAAACAAAGCCTGACATAGCTTCTCGCCCACGCCGTCAATATCCATTGCTCCGCGAGTGACGAAGTGCTTAATTCGCTCCAGAGCTTGAGAGGGACAGGCAGTATTGGTACACCTATGCGTAGCCTCGCCTTCAGGCTTTATCACCTCACTGCCGCACACAGGACAGCGACCAGGCATAAGGAAGATCTTCTCCTTACCAGTACGGCGACTGACTATCGGGCCTACGATTTCAGGTATAACCTCTCCCGCCCGCTGCACAGTGACCCAATCCTTGATACGAATATCTTTCCGATGAATGTCTTCTTCGTTATGTAGCGCTGCATGGCTAATGACCACCCCGCCCACTCGAACTGGCTCCAAAATGGCGTAGGGGTTAAGGCTTCCTGTCCTGCCCACATTTATGCCGATGTCAACAAGACGTGTAGTACCTTGAATTGCGGGGAACTTATAGGCGATGGCCCATCTCGGCTCGCGGGCTACAGTTCCCAATTCTAGCTGAAGAGCAATAGGATTGACCTTTACCACCATGCCATCAGCCTCGTAAGGCAGGCTTTCACGTTTTTCTACCCAGTCCTGATGATAGCTTTCTGCTTCATCAATAGTGTGGCACAAGACTATGTTAGGATTTATCTTGAAGCCCAGGGACTTAAGGTATTGCATAATCTCCCAATGCGTGTCAGGCACTGTTTTGCCTTCTGCCCAGCCTAACCCATAGACAAATATATCCAGAGGACGTTTGGCCGTGATGCTGGAGTCAAGCTGCCTTACCGAGCCGGCAGCAGCATTTCTGGGGTTAGCAAAAAGGGGCAGCCCTTCCTTGGCTCTCTCCTCATTGAGCTTCTTAAATCCAGCTTTGGGAAGATAAACCTCTCCTCTGACTTCAAATCTAGGTGGTGCCTCTTTGGGTACCGAAAGTGGGATACTCCTGATGGTTCTCAAATTCTGGGTGATATTCTCGCCTCGATAGCCGTCGCCCCTGGTTGCTCCGGTGAAAAGCCGGCCATCAACATAAGTCAAGGCTACAGCGAGTCCATCGATTTTAGGCTCACAAACAAGGTCAAATTGACGCCCAGCTAAAAGGTTACTTGCTCTCTTATGCCAAGCTGCCAATTCCTCATAGGAGAAGGCATTAGCCAGGCTCAACAGGGGCTGAGGATGCTCCACAACTCCAAATGCTTCTACAGGAGGAGCGCCAATTCGCTGTGTTGGCGAGTCAGGAGTAACAAGCTCAGGATATTCGGCTTCAAGCTGCTTAAGCTCCCGCATCAGCTCATCGTATTCAGAATCGCTTATTTCAGGGCTATCCAGCACATAGTAACGATAATTATGGTAGTTAATTATTTTCCTTAATTCTTCTACCCTTTGTTTAGCTGTATTTACATCCTCCATAAAGCTAGCACCTAGCTGTAATTATACCACGATGAAACCTCCAGCCTTAATTCTGTTCTTTAGGCACTTCTATCTTCAGCCTCATTAAATCAAGATATTTGCTATAATCAAAGCAGAAATACAGAGATTATGGATGCGATAAAGTACAAGCCAATCGGGGTTATCCATGCTCCATTCCAGGAACCCAAAGGGACACCCATACAGCCTGCAGGCGCTAAGGGCATCGATGGGATAGTTGAAGTATTCCCAGAATATGCTGAAGGCTTAAAAGATGCCGAAGCCTTTTCTCACATTATTTTGATATACCACTTTCATTTATCCAAAGGGTCGCCCTTGAAAGCAAAAACTTATATGGATAACGAAACACATGGAGTCTTTGCAATGCGAGGTCCAAGTAGACCGAACCCAATCGGCATCTCGATAGTGCGTCTTATCAAGATTGAACAGAATATACTCC
>CAZQBR010000114.1:0-4029 GCA_964591975.1 uncultured Dehalococcoidales bacterium | reverse complement strand
TCCAGATTTCTCACATATTGAGCGTGGGTCTGGATGAATATTTTGCGCGGTGGGACTTCGCTGCCCATTAACATATGGAATGTCTGATCTGCAGTCATGTCATCTTTCACTTCTACTCTAAGCAAGGTTCTGTTAGCGGGATTCATGGTTGTCTCCCATAGTTGTTCGGGGCTCATCTCTCCTAGCCCTTTATACCTTTGAACCTCTGACTTGTTTCCTCCTAGCTCCTTAAGTACCTTTTCCTTTCCCTGTTCGGAGTAAATCCAGAAGTGCTGTTTACCAGACTTGATGCGGTAAAGAGGCGGCTGGGCAATAAAGAGATAGCCCTGGTTAATTAGCTCTCCCATGTGGCGATAGAAGAAGGTAAGAAGCAGGGTGCGAATATGCGAGCCATCGACATCAGCGTCGGTCATAATTACTATTTTATGGTAGCGAAGTTTGGAAAGATCAAATTGTTCGTCGGCACTTGTCTTTAATGCCGTGACAATGGCTCTTATTTCTTCATGTTCTATAATTTTTTCCTTGCTAGCCTTCTCCACATTAAGTATTTTGCCTTTTAGAGGGAGAATAGCTTGGAAGTTGCGGTCTCTTCCTTGTTTAGCTGAGCCGCCGGCTGAGGGCCCTTCGACTAAAAATAATTCACATACTGTTGGGTCTCTCTCGGAACAATCGGCTAATTTCCCTGCGAGAGGTGATACTTCAAAGCCAGTCCTTTTAAGGACAAGGTCGCGAGCCTTACGTGCTGCCTCTCTAGCTTTGGCTGCAATAAGGCCTTTGTCTAGGATTGCCTTCGCTTCGTCTGGATGTTGCTCAAGATAAAGGGACAAGCCGTTTGCCACTGCAGACTCAACCTGACTTTTTACTTCGGGATTGCCAAGCTTTGCCTTAGTTTGTCCTTCAAATTGGGGCTGGGGCAATTTTACACTTAGGATGGCCACCAATCCTTCGCGCACATCGTCACCGGTTAGGTTAGGTTCAGTGTCCTTTAGCAGTTTATTATTCCGGGCGTAATCGTTGAGAGCACGGGTTAGTGCTGAGCGAAAGCCGGTAACATGGCTACCCCCGTCTCTAGTATTGACGCAATTGGCGAAGGAGAAAGTGGATTCTGTGAAGCTTTCATTATATTGCATGGCTACTTCGATTATAGTGCTGTTTACCATAGTTGAGAGATAGATGGGATGAGGGAGGAGAACTGCTCTATTTCTATTCAGGCGGCGCACAAAACTAGCTATGCCTCCCTCGAAGAAGAAAGTTCTCTCTTGATTACTCCTCTCATCTTTGAGAGCTATTTCTATTCCTTTATTCAAGTAAGTCAGTTCCCTTGCTCGCTGGCAAACTGTATCAAAATCGTAGTTAGTGTCTTCGAAGATTTCTGTGTCAGCAAGAAAGGTAATTGAAGTGCCTGTATCTTCAGCGCTACCAGTAATTTCTATATCCCCTTGGGAAAGGCCACGCTGATATAGTTGGTGGCAAAGTTTGCCCTGGCGCTTAACCTCAACTTCAAGCTGAGAGGATAAGGCGTTTACCACTGAAGCACCAACGCCATGCAAGCCGCTAGATATGCTATAGACATGCCCTCCGAACTTAGCCCCGGCATGCAATCGAGTCATTACTGCTTGCAGAGCCGTAATATTCTGTCCCGGGATAATATCGGTAGGGATACCTCGTCCATTATCAGTCACGGTGACATAACTATCCTCGTGAATTGTCACATTGATTTGGTCACAGAAGCCAGCCATGGCCTCATCTATGCTGTTATACACTATCTCATAGAGGAGCTGGTGCAGTCCTTGCCTGTCAGTGCCTCCAATATACATCCCGGGACGTAGGCGTACGGCTTCGATTTCGTCTAGGATTTGGATATCTTCGGCAGTGTACTCGTTTAGTGTATTTTCTTCATGCATTTTGGTAGAGTGGGAGTTGCAAGTAGTGGCGCGAAATGATTAAAAATTCCTCCCTCGGTTAACAGATTAAGAACATCATGGCTATTATATCATATCTGGCTCTTAGTTGCCTACAAAGTATTTACTCTTTATAATCAACCTAACGAGCATAAAAGGAGTGATTGCTTCCCTTCCTGTAGGCCCTGGGAAAGTAGGCAATGATTACTAATTGTCCTACATTCTTCCCTGAGGCGAGCGTGGGGAGGTCAGACAAGCTAATAGAATACTGTAAATGGATGCCCCGGTGATAAATAAAGCAGGACAGCTAGGCTTGGTGACACGCAGTAGCAGTATCCAAACTTATGAGTTGGAGGCAGAGAAGCTGGTAGGAGAAGTCCAATTGTCATGAAAATCCTGGGCATTGAAACCTCCTGTGATGAAACTGCTGCTGCGGTGGTTGAAAACGGCAGCAGAATTATCTCGAATGTGGTAGCTTCACAAATAGACATTCATGCTCGCTATGGTGGCGTAGTTCCAGAAGTGGCCTCCAGGCAGCATCTCCTCACTATTATCCCTGTTATTGATAGAGCAATATCTGAAGCGCAGGTCTCCTGGCAGGATATTGATGGCATTGCCGTGACTTACGGTCCCGGCTTGGCTGGCTCCTTGTTAGTAGGAGTCAATGTGGCCAAGGCAGTTGCCTTGGGTAAACAATTGCCTATTGCTGGGGTTAACCATCTTGAGGCACATATTTACGCTAACTTTCTGAGCGAAGCGAAGAATCTCTCCTCTCCATTAAATGGAGAGGGCAAGGTGAGGAAGGGAATCCCGTCCCCTGCTCCACTTAATCTGCCCAGGGACGTGAGCTTCCCTTGCCTTTGCCTCATTGTCTCCGGAGGGCATAGCGATTTAGTATTGATGAAGGGGCACGGACAGTTTGAGAAGTTAGGGCGCACCCGTGATGACGCCGCGGGCGAAGCTTTCGATAAGGCAGCTCGGATTTTGGGATTGGGTTATCCTGGAGGGCCGGCCATTGAACAAGCAGCCACCAATGGAACTCCTTGCTTGTCTCTTCCCCGGGCCTGGCTCAAGGGCAGCCATGATTTCAGCTTCAGTGGCTTGAAGACGGCGTTGTGGCACCTTGCTCAAAGAGGAGGGATTTCGGTAGCTGACGCAGCAGCAAGCTTCCAGCTAGCGATAATTGATGTTTTGGTCAGCAAAACAATTGAGGCGGCGAAGCAATTGAAGGTGGGGCAAATCTTGCTTAGCGGCGGCGTGGCAGCGAATAGGCTATTAACAGAGCATTTTCTTAACTCCTCGCCAGTCCCTGTTCTTGTTCCTCCTCCCCACCTGTGCACCGATAACGCTGCTATGGTGGCTGCTTGTGGCTATTACCATTTTCAAACTGGCCGAATAAGCGATTATGCCCTGGATGTAGTTCCCAGCCTGAGCCTGGGTTAAGCTCAGGGTAATCAAGGTAAAATTTGAGAGTCTTTCCCAGCAGGGATGGAGATTGAAAACATTGTTTGGTCATTTTCTGGTATGCTAATTCGAAATTTGAAGCTTATTGGTATAAGCGAAGGAGGTAATGATGGTTCAATCATACATTGAGGAAGAGAAGCAGCAACATATTGAGAGCATGGAGATAGGTGATAAGTTTGTAACCAAGTCTCGAGTGATCACCAAGACGGACCTGGAACTTTATGCTATCAGTACTGGAGACACTCACCCTATGTTTCTCAGTGAGGAATATGCCAAGAGCTTTGGCTGGAGGACGCAGTTAGTACCGGGGTTATTAACCTTTTCCATAGCTGTGGGGCTGCTGATACAATCGGGATTTATAAGCGATGTTATAGCCTTTCTAGGTACGGACAAGGTTAAATTTAATGCCCCAACCTATCCCTATGATTCCATCAAGGTGGAAGCGGAGGTACTTTCTAAAAAGCAAACTAAGAGCGCAAATTGGATATGTAGCTATAAGTGGATTGTAAGAAGCCAGAATGATGAGGCTGTTGCTGAAGGCGAAAACACCTGCATGTTCAAACCTAAATAAGTGTGTCTTGGCTAACCAAAGGGCATGCTCCTGGCCCGATAATAGCTGGTACAGAGCAGGTCTCGTTTTTCACGGCTCTTTCCAAAGTGAGTC
>CAZQBR010000113.1:0-4114 GCA_964591975.1 uncultured Dehalococcoidales bacterium | reverse complement strand
CAGAAGCAGGGTCCGCATGCATAGTTTTAAGTGGTATACTATACATCGGAAAGTTGAATTGGTGCGAGGCTACACAAGCTAACTGAAGTATGTATCCAAGTCAACCTAACAGTCTAGTCATCAGTAACAGTAAACATGGTAATCGTGACTGTGGCACTTGCCGAACCAGAATTGTCACCTACACTCACACTACTACTTTGGGAACTATTGCCAATGGTGGTGTCAGCAACGGAAATGACAGCATCACTTATCCCAGATAGGACTAAGCCCAATAGTATTGCTATGAGAGAGATGTAAACGAGTAGCCTCTTCACTACTTTCCCCCACTTGATTCAATTATACCCTCAACCGACCTCGATCAGAAGGCAAGACTAAGGTTACAGCCACTTCGGCTAGCGCTCGGGACGTCCTGCTGAGATGTTCATACGACCAAGTGGTACAGGCAGTCCCACTGGCAATTCTCGCGATTCCCGCAATTCTCGCAATTCCTGCGATTCTCGCAATTTTCGTCGTTAATTCCCGCTGCTGCTGCTACTACTGCGACGACTGCGACGACGACGGTAAAACTTCTGCAACTTTGTTGGAATCGTATTAATTTTCCGCTGTTTCTGGCACTTTTTTTTCTGCGCCAAAATTTACCGTGGCGCCGGGAATTGAGGGATTAACGCTGGAGTATTTCGGTTTAACGATAAACCGCTCCCACAGTATTCTCGAAACACCGGCAATTAGCAAACTCCACCAAGGAGGCATGCTTTTATGGTAATCTAAAGGGAACTTGGTTCCCGCTCGACTTCTTAATTGCTGCTACTGCTGCTGCTGGCCAAGAAATCCTGGGAATATGGTCGAAATACCCATATCTCGCTTTCAGTATCACAATAGAACTCACCTAACATCTCGTTATCAATCCTATTTGATATCCCGTTTTTTGTCCCGTAAACTATGGTTGTGAAAACCGTTAGCGACAAGGAAGTCATAGACACGGCAAGAAAATACAATGTCGACCCCAACAGCATGAAAAGCGAGGCATTTGCCTTGTTCGAGCGCGGTTATTCACTGAAGGAAACCCGCTTCTTGCTTCGCAAGCGCAAGAATCCCGCTAATCCATCAAGCTACAGCAGCACACTTAGAAAATATCGAAAACTGTGGGAGTCTGTGCAGAAATAGATATCGAATAGGGATTCCAGAGATTGCAGGGCACGCGATTTCTGCGTTCATGTACGGTCAAACAGAGACACAAAACGATGGATTGTGCAATGCTGTTCTTTCAGAGTCATAATAACAAAGAGGTCATAAAGCGTTGACATATGGTAAAGCATGGATTTATCATGAGCTCGGGTAAAATAAATTGAGGAGATGACGACTATGCCAGCAGTATGTGGTTTAGCCTGTGAAGTTTGTGGGTTTCCAGACAAGGGGTTATGTCCTATAGACCGTTGCGTAGCTGGAACAGACCCAAGAGCTCCAGAGAAGCTGGAGAGATTCAAAACTGCTATGGGGCATCCCTGCTTAATACTCGAGTGTGCTATAAAGAATAATGTTGACCATTGCTTCCAGTGCGATAAATTTCCTTGTGACATTCACTACCAACAGGAGATATACAGCCATAAACTACTTGATATGATTAAGGGTATGCTGCAAAAGAAGTAGACTCAGCTGTTATCCTTGAATGCACCCTTTGGCTTATTGAGTTATCTTTAACCGTCCGCATCAGTCCCTTGGCTATCTTGCTCCAATAGAGTATATTGAAAAAACTTGCTAAAATCCCTGGCCCAGTGTTAAGTATGTGGTCAGCCAGCACACAGCCTTGCTTTCGCCATTACCAAGTATCATGATTGGCATTGGCTATTTAGATAGTCCAATACCATTGTTGGGCTTCCTAACCCTAACAGCAAAAAGGCAGAACGAATGCTATATAGAGTAAAGAAGGGAGATATCATTCGAGCCGCAAAGGTATTGGCCGATGCCTTTCAGCATGATCCACTCTGGAACAAGATTTATGAAGGAGAAGCCGATATTGAGAAGAGGTTCTGCGCCGACTTTGAGGTGCCTGTCAGGCATTGTCTGAACTATGGTGGGGTCTATGCCCCCTCGAAAGACTTGGAAGGAGTTGTAGCATGGGTCCTAGGAGAGTATGCCGACATGACCGTGTGGCGCATAATACGTACCGGAGGCGTGGGTGCGGCGATAAGAATGAGATCGACTATTTGGAAGAAGATGGGACCTGTCATCAGAGCGATCACTGAAGATCGTCATGAACATATGGCTGGGAGCACCTACTTATACCTCCTGGTCGTCGGCGTCGCTACAAAATTGCAGGGAAAGGGATTCGGAAGGAAGTTAATAGGCGCGGCAATTGAGAAGTCCGAACGCGAAGGGCTTCAACTCTATCTCGAGACCGAAGTAGAAGAGAATGTGAAGATGTATGAACACTTCGGGTTCAGTCTGCTCAAGAGAATCACTATACCGATAGTTGACCTTCCCATGTGGCAAATGGTGAGGAAACCGCAGATCTAAATCATGCGGCTCAAGTAACAGGCGCTGTCCACAGGGCAGAAGGCCAGGCCTATTGACAATCGGTCATTTTAAGCTCTATATTAAATAGTGGAGGGGAGTTGTGGGCGAGAAAATTTTTTCTCAAAGGGCAGTACGACATCCGGCAATTGCTCTAGTCCTGGCAATATCTCTAGTTCTTATCGGCACCCCGCCAGTAGCAGCCATAAGCTTGGAAGACTATTTCGAAATCAGCTACGACTTTGAGCTCAGCCAGACTGAAGTCCAGGGCGACGAGGTCTTCCATGCCACCGTGACAGGTGAGGCAACCTGCCTTGAAACTATAGTAGTACCGTTAAGCGAAGCGGAGATAACCTTCCGTATCGTGGCGGAACCTCAGGCAGGCGGCGGTCCTGTAACACTTAATCCAAGCTATACCTTAACCATAAAGCCCTTCCCCGACACGAAGGGTGACACCTTCGAAATAGACGAGACCATACCTCTGCAGTTCCCTTCGGGTAGCGAATCGGGCAACTATGACGTGGTGGCAGAGCTTGTGGAAGCCAGAGTGAAATGGTCACTTGGGTGGTTTGATGTCACGGGCTATCTTCCCCCATCCCCAGCCATAGGCTCAGTGGCATATACCGCCTCAACAAATAACCCGCCGGATATTCCGTCCAGACCTTCAGGGCGAGACTGGGTGGGGCATTCTGGTATACCCTATCGCTACTCAACATCGGCAACTGACCCGGATGGCGACCGGGTCAAATATACCTTTGACTGGGGAGATGGCAGCACTTCAGAAACTGGATTTGTGGACTCAGGCACTATCGCTAGCGAGTCTCATACATGGGAGTGCCGCCCATGGGAAGGAGAAACTTACTACATCAGGGCAAAAGCCAGAGATAGCAAGGGCGCTTCATCTGGATGGTCCGATTCCAAGACGCTGTCAATAGTACCATTCTACCGTTTGAATCCCGACTTCGAGGCCTCCACCAGGGAGGGAACAGCTCCCTTAGAAGTCCGCTTTGAGAACTGGACGCTTGGTGGGGAACAACCCTATGTCAGGGCAGAGTGGGACTTCGATTGCGACGGAGTAATCGAGACTACCCTTACGGGCACCGATGCTGAGGTTATGACCGATGTAACCTGGACCTATCCCCTTCCGGGGCTCTACACGGTGTGCCTACGTATGACCGATAGCTGCCCCCATCCCCTAGGGCCTCTTGTCCACACCGAGTGGAAGATTTGGTACATCACGGTGCTCTTTGAAGACCCCTGGGCATACGACACCAATGACAACGGGACAATTGAGAAGAGCGAGGCTATCCTCGCCGCCCAGCATTACTTCAATGGCAGGATAACCAAAACGCAGGTAATAGAAGTTGCGATGCTGTACTTCGGATGAACCAGGAGTTAACGTGATGGTTGACTCGGCTTGGCCGATTCGAAAGGGCAAATCTGTCCCTCCTCAGGATCAAACGTTTGTGCATTTCGTGTGAGGTCACAGTTGCCTGAAATGTGCAATCGTTTCAATGCTTAACTGACGAAAGGGCAAATTCCAAACTAAAAGTTCTACCTATTGATACCCTTGGTGGGGAAGGGGGGACTCGAACCCCCACGC
>CAZQBR010000112.1:0-4188 GCA_964591975.1 uncultured Dehalococcoidales bacterium | reverse complement strand
AGAAAGGATGGTGAAAGCTCGTTCCAATCTCTTTCAACAAATCTCAAGATTTGCTGCCAGGGTTGCCTGATCCTTTTTTGTTCAGGCTCATTCCTCAATTAGAATAGACTCCAACAGGACAGGCTATCTGACAGGGAGGCAAGTACATTTTCCCGCTAGCTTCATCAATTACTTCTATGACTTCCGCTCGGTTTCCTTGAGAACTAATACTTACCTTCTTGCTGCAAAGTCATAGCCGCCATGAGGCAGCCAAGCTTCATGGTTCCTGCATTCTTCGCTGTCTATGTTCTTTGATTGCCAATCCCAAAGTCGTTTTGGCTAAGCGGGCACAATGGATTTTGGGCTCGGGTATCCCACCCAGGTAATTTACTATATCATTCTCATCGATTTCTTCTGCTTGCTCTAGCGTTCCCCCCTTTATCATTTCGGTGAGAGCGGAGCCAGATGCAAAGGCACCGGCGCATCCTATAGCTTGAAATTTGGCATCCTTTATCACAGCAGAATCAATTTTTAAGAAGAACTCCATCGTGTCACCACAGGGGCCGGTATACGCGAAGTGGGCATCGTGATCCTTCATCTCGCCAACATTCACCTTATTCACATAGTATTCTGTTGCTTTATCTGAATATCCCGATTGCCTTAACAAATCTATTACTTCGCCCATTTTAGCTCTTTAAACCCTCATGAAGATTCCGTCCCAGCCTTTGAATTTCATTCCCTTGGTAGTCATGGATGGTTACTTCCAGAGGCATCTGTCCAGGCAGGCAATGGGTAGCGCAAGCCATGCAAGGGTCGTAAGCTCTAAATGCCATCTCAACCATATTGAGAATGCCATCGGAAACCTCCCCTTTGTGTATAAGGGATTTGGCTGTTTTCTCAATTGACATGCATATGGGAGCGGCATTATTTGTTGTAGCAACAATTAGGTTAACCTTGGTAAGAATTCCCCTCTCATCGGTTTGGTAGTGGTGAAAGAGGGTTCCTCTAGGTGCTTCTACCACACCGATGCCCTCTTTGGGGATTTCGGTGGGCAGATTTACGGTATCAGGAGAGGTAAGTTCAGGGTCACGAGAAAGCTCCAACACCCGTTCCGAGGCATAAAGTGCCTCGATGAGTCGAGCCCAACTGAAAGCCAAGGTACTGTGAACCGGTTTTCCTCCCAGTATCTCAAACATTTTTTCATAGGCTTCTTGAGCCAGTGGTGTCGCCATACCATCAGCAGCATTCAGACGAGCCAGTGGCGCTACCCGGTAAATACCGCTATCTTCCCCATCAGTAAATCCCTTCCAGCCTACGTTCTTAAGATAGCAAAACTTAACATAACTCCAGGGCTCAACATGCTCCCTAATGTGGTCAAGGTATTCTTGGGCCTTAAACTTGGCAAACTCTTTGCCGTTGGGGTCAACCACTCTAATCATACCATCGTAGAAGTTCACCTTATTATTCTCGTCCACCAGCCCCATATAATATGTCCTGTGCTTATAGATATCACCGGTGACAAGCTCAACGTATTCTTTATTCTTGAGCACTGTATCATCAAAGAGCTGGAGGGCAAATTGACAGAACTCCACAGCATATTCTCCTGTCTCTATAAGAGTCTTCCTCTCCTCCTCACTAATCGCCTTTGACACGCCCCCGGGTAACCCGCAGCTGGGCATGACTGGCTTGCCTCCGATTATTCTCAGCACATTCCTCAGTCTTTTCCTAACCTCTATCACCTTTCCACCCGTTTCTATCCCAGCCTTGGCAATGACTCCCAAGATATTTCTTTCTCCTGGGGGCGCCGTTGGGCCAACAATAAAGTCGGGGCCGGCGAGGTAGAAGAAATGCAATAAATGGTCCTCCGCCTGGAAAGCATTGTACATCAACCTTCTTATTTTCTTTGCTGTTGAGGTGGGCTCAACCTTCCAGAGGTCGTCAAGGGCCTTAGTCGACGCTATGTGGTGAGCGGTAGGACATACTCCACAAATCATTGTGGTTATTCTAGGCATCTCCTCTGCCGGTCTTCCCTCACAAAATTTTTCAAATCCTCGAAGCTCGGGTATTTGAAGGTAAGCCCTTTCGACATCCCCGGCATCATTAAGAAATATTTCTATTTTCCCATGCCCCTCAAGTCTGGTTATCGGGTCTATGGTTATCTTTTTCATTCTCTCCTCCCCCTATGCTATCTTCTTTCTTCTCAGTAGAGAAGACGGTAGACTAAATCTGTAGAATGTCCCAGCTGGGTCTGCGATTCGGTCAACCAACTTTTGAACCTCTTCATCTGTCATCTTCTCTTCGTCTTCAAGTCCCAATAGGGAAGCAATCGCTGAAAGCGCTCTTGCTCCCTGGTCAATAACTCCGTCTACAGGACCAAAACAGCCCCGACAGGGCATATTAGCCCTGATGCATGTCTCCCCACATCCCGAACGGGTGGCGGGGCCAAGACAAATTAGCCCTTGCGCCAGAAAGCATTTCTCAGGGTCGATTTTGATCTCCCAAGGTCTTTTTATTTCTTTTATTGACATTTTCTCCGGTTTCGTCTCATTCCTGGGACATGTATCACATTGCGCTTTATTAGGAGCAAGCACTGCCCCTTTCTCCGGTAGCTGCCCCGTGAGAATGGCATTCACAGCATTCATTATTAAATCGGGTGGTGGTGGACATCCGGGGAGGTAGTAATCTACAGGAATGGTTTGGTCTAGTGTTTTTACAGTATCATAGAATTCAGGTAAGGTAAGCTCACCAACTCCAATATCTGTCTTCTCCTGTGGAACAGTCCCCTGCGGATTTTCAGTGGACGGAGTCTCTTTATAGACTCTTTGAAAAATTGTGTCCTTTGTCCAGAAATTCCCTAATCCAGGTATCCCTCCTAAATGAGCACAGGAGCCAAAAGCAACCACAAGGCCAGATTTTGCCCTCAGTAATCTTACCATCTCCTCTTGCTCCTCTGTCCTTATTGCCCCATTTATAAAGCTTACTGCTATCGCTCCATCGCTTAAAGCCTCAATGTCTTTTCTTTTGAAATCCAAGGCGACGGGCCAGAAGACAATATCCACGGCCTCCACCACTTTCAATATATCTTCATTAAGGTCAACTACTGTCTCTTCACATCCACCGCACGAAGCATTCCAATAAAAAGCGACCTTTGGTTTAGCCATGTTCGCCTCCCTTGCTTGGTTTTTCATATATTGTAATTTACAGTTTTTTTTGCATCAATTTTTGTCGCTGCTCTCTAATTGGATTTGGCCCGAGGTTTTTTATGGTTTGTGTAAAATCGGTAACTACCTCTGCAAATCTTGCTCCTTCAGAGGCGGAAACCCACTCTAGCCGAATTCTTTCTTTCTCTATTCCAAGTTGCTCCAATACTTTCTTAAGTAGTAGGATGCGTCGTTCTGCCTTATAATTTCCTGACATATAGTGACAATCGCCAGGATGGCATCCGGCGATGAGCACACCATCGGCTCCCATCTCAAGAGCTTTGAGTATAAAAGTAGGGTCCACTCTGCCGCTACACATTACCCTGATTATTCTTATAGGAGGGGGGTATTGGAATCGTGAGACACCGGCGAGGTCAGCACCAGCGTAGGAACACCAGTTACAACAGAACCCTATGATTTTGGGCTCAAATCCGTCCATCTTTGCCTCCTGTCGAAATATTTAGCTCGAAATCTTCTACTGTTAAACAAGCTCGTGTTGAGTTGCTTTGCTGTTTGGGTAAAGCCCTCAACTAACTTAACATTCTCTTAGCGGGACTCGCCTTATCCTGAGCCCTTCGCCGCCGACCCTTATAGCTTAAGTAGAAGGCTTCAAAGCCATACTTCTTTGCTTGGCGCATAGATTATCCTTCATGTGGAGACATTCTTCGTGAGGGCAGTCATTTGCCAAGACACTCTCTGGTCTCGTTGGTGGAGGCCTTTAGTTCTAAACCGCCATAGTCTACATCAAGATAATCCATCTTGTAAAGGCTTAGTCTCCTCCAATACAAGATGAGCCTGAAGAGGGCATCGATTTCTAACGCGAGATGCGCCTGAGAAGTCAGGGCAACCCGTTTATGATTGCAGCATGCGACTGATCATGAACGATAGGAATTTACAAACAATCGAACAAGCCAGACAATTCCTGGGAGGGAGTGAGGCGCTTGAATTCAGGGCGCTATCTGTGGGAGAGAAATACGATTGGATAGAGGAGGTGATGATAAGATTTAGA
>CAZQBR010000111.1:0-4293 GCA_964591975.1 uncultured Dehalococcoidales bacterium | reverse complement strand
AACGAAGGTGGGGAGATTTACAAGATTAGCTCTACAGCTACCAGCGACGACGGAGACAGCACGACAGTCGAAGCATACGTCTCTCCAATGTACCTGGATTTCTCCGACTTACTCGACAACGCCATTACTAGTAGCGGCAGCATAAAAATCTATAACGGTGTCGATGTCACAGGTGACGTAACAGCTGGAGGAACTGTAGACAATCATGGGGACGTCGATGGTACAATTACGGAAGGTGCAACACTCAATTGGCCTACGGCTGATGACCTTTCGCCACTTTACTGGAATGATGTAAAGGATTTAGAACCACCTTTCCCTTACAACCACCCCATGGATATCGCCGGTACCGAGACTACCATAGAAGCATTATATAGAGATGACGACTGGAAAATTACTAATGGCGTGCCTACCGAAGCAACCCTTACGCTTAACGGGACTGTTTATGTTAAAGGCGACCTTGAGATCGGCAATACAGGTCATAACTTCACGCTCAATCTCAATGGGCAGACTATCTTTGTTGAAAGTGCCTCTGCTGACCCGCAAAAGGCTATTGAAATCGGAGGCAAGTGCACCATCATCGGGTCGGGCTGCATCATTGCTGTGGGGGACGTGTACTTTGCCCCAGATGGCGACGTTGGGAGTGAAAATGATTTCATACTCATTTTGTCTGTTGAAGGCACAACGACACTCCAACCTAGTGGCACGTTTAATGGATGTGTGGCTGGGGATGTTTGTGTTGAGGTAAAGTCAGGCGTTGACGCTACCATTAATTGGACAGACCCAAACGAGCACAACCTGAACTTCCCTATGGGCGACGATAATGAGGAGCCCTGGATAGCCGCTATAAGCCTTGCTTCCTGGCAAATAAGTTAGCAAAGCTACCATAACCAGCTTCTGTTGCTCTTCCTTATATCGAGCTAAGCCTGCATGACCCAGCAAAGCCACTTCGGGGAGGCAGGATACTAAAGGGAGGCCCACCCTCCACCACACTTTATCTGTCGAGGGGCGTGTAGTGCGACCTTCAGGACTGCGCACCTCTTGACCGTCATTGCGAGGCACAAAGTGCCGAAGCAATCCCAGAAGTACCGCCAGGTTTCTTCGCGGAGTTTGTCCTGAGCGGTGAGATTCTTCGCTTCGCTCAGAATGACAACTCTCCTTTGTCACCCTGAACAAAGTGAAGGGTCTCTGTACGCTGTCCTGAGCCGAAGTCCTGAGTCCTGACGGTAGGAAGGAAGTGAAGGGGTCAGAATGACGAAAACAAGGTTGTCAAACAATTTCCCTTCTCTATCCTGAACTAAGCTTGCATAACCCAGCAAAGCCAATCGGGGCAGATAAGCCGGTTGGCTCTTAGGAGGCATCTGAGCAATGGCAGACAAAGGGAGGCCCACAATCTCCTCTCCCTCGACGGAAGAGGATTAAGACGAGGGTGATGATGTCATTGCCAGCCGGAAGGCCTGACAATCTCACGCAGAACAGCCGTTACTCAGCCTAAAGAAACTCAATGTGATTTTTCATTTCTTCTTCGGTGAGAACCTGTGTTACAAGCTCAACCATGCGGATACATTCTCCCGGAGATAAGTCCAGAGGATGGGCATACAAAATCCCTTTATGCTCCTTCCCTCCTTGCTGCCATTGATGAGCTATCTTAAGGAAATCAACGTCGTGGGTGACGATTACTGCTTCTAATTCGGAAGCATTCTCTAGGTGGTATTCGTCACTTTTCCCTAAATCCCCTATGTCCCGTGCTGAGATAACCTCTATTCCCCTCCTTCTAAGACCAGCTACAATGGCTGACTCAATATTCTCATCACAATAGATTTTCATAGTTTAAGCTTGGCTCTTAATCTGGATGGGTAATGCTTTCGCAGTTCATTAACAAGTATCTGGTCCTTTTTATATGCTGCGTCCAACTCACATTTGTGCTCATAGTAATAAGAAAGGCTGTCGTGGACTTGAGCAAGGGTTAAGTGAGAGAATTGTTCAATGATCTGATCCGGTGTCATCCCTCCAAATTCATATCGCACAGCAATATCCATGACCTTGGTGCGTGTCCCCACGATTACAGGGCTCCCATCTTTAACCCCTGTGGCAATAGTTATGTATGGGTGCTTTATTTTTCGTGTTGAATCTACTGACATTTTCCCTCCTTAATAGGATACCTTTGTTTCCCTCAAACAACCCGCTTAGTCATAAGTTGATTATATGCTATCTAACAGGAACGGGCAATGACCTTAAAATGGGTAAACGAGATGCGCCTGCCCTACGTTGGACTAAGCTTGCATAACCCAGCAAGGCCAGTTTGGTATAATATGGTGGATAATTTAGGACAATTCCAAGTGAATCCTTATTGCCTTCTCAATCCGCACTATCTGTTCCTCTTCTAACTTCCCTACAAGGCTAATGAGGCGACTTTTATCAAGAGTGCGAATCTGATCAGCTTTGACCTTGGAGTTCTTAGGAAGATTGCCCGCACCTTCAGGCAAAAACACCTCAAAGGGGTAAATGCTCTGGAGATTCTTGGAGCTTAAGGGCAAGATTGTTACCGTAGCTGAAAACTCATTGTTCTTGTCATTAGACATGACTACAACGGGACGAGTCTTCGAAATCTCCTTTCCCACCGCTGGGCCCAGGGCAGCGAGATATATTTCCCCTCTTCTAATATTCATCCCAGCCTTCCAAATCAATGGGCTCGAATTCCCTTGCTATGGAGAGACTTTCTTGTCCAGTGGATTTGTAGCCTTCTTCTAGCAGTTTTTGGAGTTGTTCGTATTGAATCCTTTCAATTCTTTGTCTCAAGGTCTCGGCGATGAAATGGCTCTTCTTTTTGGGCTCAGTCAGGTTATCCAGTTGCTCGGCAATTTCTTTGGGAAGGGTGATATTCAAGCGGACTGTATTCATAGTACACCTCTATACGACTGCTTATTTCGCACATTTATGATACATTATTTTGAATGACTTGGCAAGGGAATGTGATGCAACCCAGAGAAGGAACTGCCCACCCTTTCACACACCTTATTTGTCAAGGGACGGGGCATGCACTTCCGAGTTTGCTCCGGCTATGCCTCGCAACCGCTTACACTCCTCGCAATGACAAAAGGGGGCACAATAGAACTAGCGACCAATCTCTTACATGCTGGCTTATTTAGTTAAGGCGACAGCTAACGAAAGAAAGTAGTATACTCTAAATGTGAACGGAGGTGGAAAATGGCAAAGACTATCTTGATACCTGAGAACAGCATTATAGAGATGCTTAAAGCATTGCCCCAAGATACTCTGGTGGACATATTCTCAAAGACTTTGGTCCAAAGTGATGTCTCCCCACTAACTGCTGAGGAAAAGGCATCATATAAGAAAGCTCTAAAAGAGTATGAGGAAGGCGAAGTTACCAGTTGGAAAGACTTGAAGTAAAGTTTTCCAAGGAGGCATCCAAGCAGTATAAAAAGCTGCCTAAGGAATACAAGACCCTGGTTGATATTGCTCTCTACAGATTGTCTGAAAACTTAGAGTTAGATTTGAAACCTATAGAAGGTGAGAGGGATGTTTATCGAGTCAGGATAGGTAAGTATAGAGTATTATTAAGAAAATTTGATAAAACCGTACTCGTGTTCAGGATATCCGCGAGGGGAGGTGCATACAAATAGGCATCGATAAGCAAACTGTGTAAAAGATGCGAGAGGCATCTTAAGATTCTTTGTGGACCCTGCACTGGGTATTATGAGGCTGCTCGCTATGCTCAGAATGACGAAACCAGGCTTATCAAATAGTCTCTTTTCCCTGCATCAAGCCAGGCTTATAAATCCAGCAAAGCCAATTCGGTCAGATAACCCGGTTAGTTCTTGAGGAAGGCATCTGACCACTGCCAGCCGAACCAAGCCCCACAGCCTCCTCTCCCTCGACGGCAGAGGATTAAGGTGAGGGTGACGATGTCACTGCCAGACAAAGCAAGCCCCACAGCCTCCTCTCCCGTCCACGGGAGAGGATTAGATGCTTCCAGGTACTATGTCGCATGGCTGCGTGACTCTAGACATAATGCAAATTGTGATATATGCTGTAAGATACAGAGTTAGCATCAAGGAGTTCAATAAGCTTATATGAAGGTTGCTGTGAGTTTAGAAAAAGAGTATAACAAGGAACTAAAGGAACGTGCTTGAAAAATCCCTCTTTGTTGAGCTAACCTTGCATATTGTGGAAAAGCTGAGGAAGGACTGAGGCTTTTGAAGATAAGTAAAGCAAGTCGGTGGATTTTGACCATTGGCATTCTGGCTATTCTTCTCATCACCCTTGGTGTTACGT
>CAZQBR010000110.1:0-4294 GCA_964591975.1 uncultured Dehalococcoidales bacterium | reverse complement strand
CTAAGTGCTCCTCAGCAACGACAATAGCGTGGGTTTCTGAGGCTGCTTTGACTATGGCTTGTTCGTCCAGGGGCTTGAGAGTGGGAATATTGATTACACGGCAGTCTATCTCTTGCCTTGCCAAGATGTCTGATGCCTCCAAAGCTTTGGCTACCATGATGCCCATAGCTATAATGGTAGCATCCCTGCCTTGCCTCATGGTCACCGCTTTGCCTATCTTAAAGTGGTAGCTCTCGGGGTAGATAAGCGGCGTTTTTAGGCGGCTTAGTCTGATATAGAAAGGTCCGGAGGTATTTGCGGCTACTTTTACTGCCTCAGCGGTCTCTATGGCATCGGCGGGAACAACAACGGTAAAGCCAGGGAGAGCGCAATACAAGGCTAGGTCCTCAATAGCATGATGTGAGCTGCCATCCTCACCAACACTAATGCCGCTATGGGGGGCTACGATTTTGACATTTAATTTTGTTTGAGAAAGACACATCCTCACCTGGTCAAAACAGCGGCAGGAGGCGAAGACAGCGAAAGTGCTGGCGAAGACTGTTTTTCCGGAGGCAGCTAACCCGGCAGCTATGCCTATCATGTTTTGTTCCTCCAGGCCGCAATCAAAGAAGCGGTTAGGGAACTCTCGTGCAAAGAAATGAGTCATTGTTGAGGGTGATAAATCGGCATCCAGGACAACAATATCTTTATTTTGTTTGCCCAGTTCTACTAGAGTTTTGCCGTAAGTTTCCCTGGTGGAGGCTTCCATGCTCATATCTGCTTTAGCTCCTTTAATGCTCTTTCGGCTTCTTCCGGGGTAGGTGCTTTGCCATGGAATGCTACGTTGTTTTCCATAAAGCTAACCCCTTTACCTTTGATGGTGTGGGCGATAATAACGGTGGGCTTAGTTTTTGTTTTTTCCGCTTCTTGGAAAGCAGCAAGGATTTGGTCAAAGTCATGGCCATCTATATCAACAGTATGCCAGCCAAAGGCTTGCCATTTCTGGGTGAAAGGTTCGAGGTTCATGATGTCTTGAGTCCAGCCACTGAGTTGAAGCCTATTGCAGTCAACGATTGCCGTCAAACTATCTAACTTAAACTGGGCGGCTGACATAGCTGCCTCCCAGATTTGCCCCTCATCGCATTCTCCATCGCTGAGGAGGACATAGGTTTTGTAATCACGATGGTCAAGCTTAGCGGCTAGAGCAACACCAATACTGAAAGACAACCCTTGCCCCAAAGAACCAGACGACATCTCCACTCCAGGAGTGAGATTTCTATCAGTGTGTCCCTGGAGTCGGCTATCTAGCTTTCTTAATGTTGCTAGCTCGGCCACGGGGAGGTAGCCGCTTTCAGCTAAGGCGGCGTATAAGATTGGCGCGGCATGTCCTTTGCTTAGTATAAAGCGATCGCGGTCTTGCCACTGAGGGTTCTTTGGGTCATGATGTAATATTTTGAAATAAAGTGTTGTGATGATATCGGCTGCTGATAGAGAGCCGCCAGGATGTCCACTGCCCGCTGTTGCTGTCATTGTGATTACATGACAGCGCAGCTTCTTGGCCATTTTCTTGAGCTCCGCTGTGGATAAGTCAAATATATTGGCCAGTGGAGTGGTCTCGGAAGGCACTTTAGTGTGCTTTGGCATCTCTCGTGAGTTAAATTGTAACTTAGGATAGCTTGTTGTGTCTATGGTTTGTACCTGTTCATCTCTGAAAAAGCCGACCCTGTCAAGTGCTATCAGATTCTTTCTTATTCATCTCTCCGTGCGATTCTCACAATATGTCGTTCAGGGTAGGGCTGCCCAATCATATGAACAGGCAGTTAACGACCAGAACGAGCAGCGGGCTTACCCCAGGCACTGGCTATTCTCTCCATCTCCTCGTAGCTCTTCCTTTTCTAAAGTAAAACTAGGTATCGAGGCTAATTTAGATAAGCCTTACCAACCTCATGTCGAGAAAAGGAGATACCAGAAAGTTAACCCTTACGAAAAGTCAGTACTTCATATGGTTATATCTCTGATAAGTAACGCCCGAAGCTGGGTTGCCTGCTTAAATAGTTTAACACGGCACGTTGGGCAGATTTAGCATGAGTCAGCACCCAAATTGAATTTGTTTGAAAACAAGGAAATCCAAGAGCAAATTCGTGAGCTACAAAATGGCTATTCCTACCCAATAAGTGCTCCCAGAAGTAAACAAAAACCCGCTACTTTTTATTTTACTTCTGGGAGCACCGTAATTCAATTCATGTAATAAACTTGAAAGGCTTTACGTATTCCTCACCGAGGATCCCTTTCAGATATTTGAGACCGGTATCGATAGTCTCTGCCGTGGCAACAGGCCCACCAAGCATTTCAAACGCATGGCCGGATATATACTCAGACGCATCGGATGCCATAAAAATAATCAGTGGTTTCATATCATCTAGCTTTCCAACCCTTCCAAGTGCTATTTTGCTGCTCATATGCCTTACCCACTCTTTATTATCGAAAAAAGGCTGTGTCATTTCAGTTGGAAACCAACCTGGACATATGGAATTTACCCTTATGCCAAAATGCCCCCATTCATTTGCCAAACCCCTGGTAAGGTTTATCACACCCGCTTTACTAGCGTAATATGAACTGGCTGGAGTTGTATCTGCTAGTTCACCATATCCGGATGCAATGTTTATAATACTTCCCTTTATCCCCTTCTCTATCATGTATTTTGCAGCTTCCCTTGCGCAGAGAAAGACGCCAGTAAGATTCACATCTATTACCTTATTCCACTCTTCAAGTTCAACTTGCACAGCTGGTTTCATCACCGCGACCCCAGCATTATTTACAATAACGTCTATTCTTCCAAAAGCTGCGTCTGCCCTTCTTACCATATTCTTTATATCTTCTTCGGATGTAACATCTACTTTTAACGGAATGATTTTTCTTCCCGTAGACTTTGAAATTTTCTCGGCTACTTTTTCTAATCTGTCTATTCTTCTTGCAGCTATTAGCAAATCAGCCCCTGCCTCTGCAAGACCTTCTACAAAGGCAAAACCAAGACCGCTAGACACTCCAGTGACTATGCCTGCTTTCCCATCCAATCTGAATTTTTCAAGTATTGACATCGATACCTCCTTTTTTGCTATCGTTTCTCCCTTTGACATACTTAAAGCCTCCTTCACGCTGAAAATGTGAAATGCTAGATGTAACCTGCAATATTCTAGCCCCTATCGTGTCCTAAGAATAGGGTTCACCTCAGTCTAAGGAAACTCTATCTGTAACTCTGCACTCCCCAGATAATCACCCTCGCATTATGAACACCCAACCTGGGATTAACGCGCTGTATAACCTCCATCCGGGCATATTTCGCTACCGGTGACAAATGTAGATTCGTCAGACGCAAGATAAATAACGTTGTAAGCGATATCATCTGGCTCAGCGACACGTCCGATTGGATGCATAGCACCAAGCTCTTTTTTGCGAGCTTCATCGTCTGGACCCATAGCCCCCGGCTCATTATATACCATAGGTGTCCACGCATAACCCGGGCAAATATTGTTAACCCTGATGTTATAACCCGCATCACAGCAAGAAAGGGCCGCACATTTGGTAAGCAATTTCACAGCGCCCTTAGACGCACAATAAACTGCCAAATTCGGTATACCTATAATCCCTGCTTGGGAGCACATATTGATAATGGAACAAGGAGCTCCATTCTTTTTCATGGTCTCTATGCCATATTTGGTTCCCAGGAAAATTCCTTCCCAATTGACAGACATGACCCACCTGGCTTGTTCAAGCGTAGTCTCCTCAATAGTCCCTTTTACGATAACCCCTGCATTGTTTACAAGAACATCCAGTTTCCCGAATGTCTTCAATGTCTTTCCCATTACGTCCTTCCAACTCTCTTCTTTGCTGACATCTTGTTTAATAAAAATAGCTTCTCCGCCGTTAGCCTTAATTTCTTCAACGACTTTCTTGCCCTCCGTCTCATTAACGTCGGTTACTACTACTTTTGCTCCTTCCTTTGCCAGCATCAAAGCATCCGCTTTCCCGAACCCCATAGCCCCACCTGTCACTAAGGCCACTTTACCTTTTACTCGATCCATTTTAACCTCCTCGTATAATAATTTAGTTTTTCCAAAACTCCTAGGTTATGTACTCGTTCAGGTCATTGGTGACACTTCCTCCTTTCTGTTATTTTATCGATGTTGTTCTGGATATTCCAGTGGAGTGAGGTAGCCCAATACCTGGCTTGGACGAATGGCATCATATACTACTTCCCACTTCAGCAGAGCTCGATTTAGCTCTGGCAGCTCAAAGCTGGTATCCGTTACCTCAT
>CAZQBR010000109.1:0-4359 GCA_964591975.1 uncultured Dehalococcoidales bacterium | reverse complement strand
TTGCCGGTGAGGCTATCAAGAATATAGCTACAGGCAAGATTATCGGCTATATCGGGCCAAGTAACTCACTCATGGACTTACATGGGACAGTCATAGGCAGCTATGAGGGAGATCGTAAGGAAGCCAGCAAAGTCTACCTTGCAGAGTTTAAGTCTGTACCAAAACGGGAAGGAATACCCGTCTGTGCTGAGAAGAATTACGAGAAGGCTAAGAAGTATCTGGTTGAGTTGATGGAGAAAGGTGAAGTCCCTGGGGGCAGCGTATTAGTACAGCGCCATGGTGAGTGGGTTTATATGCCGCCGAGGCCTGAGAATGAATGGATTGTGCTGGATACTGGTGAGAAGATGATGAAGACAGGCCATTGGGGTGCAGATGAGAAAGGCAAGAAGATTTATTTCTCGGGCTATGCCGAATTAGACAAGAACTCACAGGCTTATCTGAATAAGTATGGTATTACCAGTTTTAACACCGGCTATATCCCAGCACAAATTTGGTGGGCAGAGACTACCGAAAAGAAGTATCAGAAGAAGGTAGATAAATTAAAGCCCTATTTTATAGAGAGTAAAGTCCCTGAAGGCATTGTTAATCCTAAATTCGTTAATTTCATCAAAGGCTTGGCTGGCTACAACTTGATTCAAATTATGCTAGATAAAGTGTTGCCTGATAAAGACCTGCAGGAGATATTTGGTAAGAAAGCTGTAAAAGATGCGAGGGAAATATGTGGCGCTATGCCAGATTGGAAACCTTTTCAGTCAAGCAATCTGAATAAATTTAAGGCTGACTATCCCGAGTTTGTTAAGTGGCTAGAAAAAGAGCAAGAGTTTGGAGTAGTCAATACAGGGGTAGCCTTTAGGATACCCGGTGACAAGACAAGGGCATCATACAGGATACCTGTAAAATATGGAGGGCAAGCACTTGATGCGGCTAAAAAACAAGGAATCACTACACCTACACAAGCTGAATGGATAGCAACACAAGAAGGTTGGAGTGAGGAGTGGAGAGATTGGTTTGACTCTTTACCTGCCAAACATCCTGCAAAGCTATCAGTCATAGCTGAAGGCATTGAGACTGCTGCCTTAGTTGGTACACTTTATGCCCCTCAAATCTGGGCTGGCACAGGCGTTGTTACCAGAGCTTTAACTATACCAAAACTAGGCAGATATGGTATGACATTACCTCTTCTCGGGCGAGTTACGCCAAATACAATTCCTTCCCTCATTATGGGGTTAGTAAGATTTACTGCTACTACAACACCTATCGCTATTACTGGAGTAACAATAGAGGAATCTATAAGAGCTACTGATCTTGACTACAAGTGGGGAGCATTCAAGGAGCAACCTGCAAATACACAGGACTATTGGGCAAAGCAATCTGGCTATACGACAAGTTTCGACAGACTTAATGATACAGAGAAGGCTAATGTACTACTTCACTACTCTGTACCACCAGACTACACACTTATGCAATGGTCACAAACTTTAAGTGAGTATCAGGAGAAGCTACTTGAGTATTCTGCTAAAGGTGCAGACTGGTTGCGGGAAAAAGTAAATTGGAGAGTATCAGAACCTGTAATCATTGGTGGTGGTTTAGCTGTGGGGATTACATTGGGTGTAAGTTATATGGCACAACTGCCTCTTATAGCGGGAACATTGACTTATGAGATACCAAAAGGCACAGCTAAAGACTTTACAATAATGATAGCAACTGGGATGGCATTATTCTTTACCACAGAGATACCAAAGATGGTCAAGGCTGATCCTGCGCTTGGGGTAGGCACAGTAGTAGGGCTCTTTCTATTAAGCCCGGGTGGCTTGGTGAAATTCTTTAAGGGGTTAGGTGTTAAGGGGTCACTCCGCTATGTGCCAGAACGAGGCATGGCTGTTGAGCCTAATAGCCTGCGAGTAGGTGTTCCAGGTAAAACGCCAGGCGAGCTTAATGTTATATGGCAAAAAATGACAGTAAAAGAACGGCTGGGAGTGATGGTAAAACTTTGTGAAGCTCTCAAGACAAGTGGTAAATCAAAAGTTACAGTTAGGATTCGTGGTACAAAATGGAGCATAGAAGTGTTGAATGTTCCTTACCAACGAGTAGTAAAAAATACCTCGTGGGCTGCTACTCCTGACATTACCGCATTTGGTGATGTAGTAAAGATAAGTAAAATGCGTCTATTCCCTTCCCCTGAGATGGCCATGAGGTTTATGCTATCAACCTCAAAAGGCAAAGTAGGGAAGCATCCTGGGCTCATTGAGGTGCATAGTTCAAAAGCAGACACAGCCTACAAAACATTAGGCAAAGGTGAAGTAGAACTAGAGATACCATTGCAGTATAAAACTTTAGATGCTGTTAAAGGCTATGGTGGTAAAGGCATATCGTCAAATGCCTATGTCGGTGTTTATCCTATCAGGCGTTACACTATAAGAGGCGAAGGACTTGCGGCTTGGAAAGGACCGACAGGTAAACAACTAGCAGAGGTAAGGCTGCTATCATCTAAAGAAGGTGCTATTGATGCGTTGGTAGGCTGGCATCACCGTTGGAATATACTCAAACAGACATTTGCCAAAGACCCCAAAGTAAAGAAACTTGATTCTAGCATAAAGCAAGTGAAGTCAGAGAAGCCTGAACTTACCAAGATACTCCCTAATGGGCAACATCAGATATTGTACCAGCGCCGGGCTATCCCGCATCCTATAAGTGGTGAGATAAAGCCCAGGGTAAAAGGTATTATAACCAGGGCTGACGGTAGGGTTATGTTGGTCAAAGACAGGTCAGGCAAAGCCTATGAATTACCCGGTGGCAGCGTAGATGTTAAGGATATTATTCTAAAAGGCAAGTTTGCCAAAGACGCATCAAAGGTAACTTGGGAACAGGCTCTAGCCAGCCAGGTAATGGGTGAGACTATGGTAGGGCTTACAAAGATAAAATATCTTGACCTCTATATGGGCAAGGTAAGCGAACACGCCTTTTCAGGTGCTAGAATCTTTGAGGCAACAGCGGTAGGCAAAGCAAATCGCATAACAGCTTGGAGGATATACCAGAAAAACAAATATGGCTACCGTGAACCAGAACTAGCAAGCATCGAATGGTGGAAAGCAGGGGATAAGGGGCTCGAAGTCTTACCAGCAACTCTGGACATACTCAAAGCGAAGATGGGTATAGAGGGTTTGCGAGCTTACATTGGTAGCAAGACATTGCTCAAAGCAAGGGATATAGGCTTTGCTGATAGAGTTAAGAAGGGCAAACCAGTTAATGAAGCAGAAATTAAGAAGATAAACGAGGCTGAATTGAAAGCCTTAAAAGATAGCCTTAACGAATTATTAAAAGGCAAGGACTTCAGCCTTAAAGAATACCTTACAAGTAGCGAGGAAATAGCCTTGCTAATGGAACTGATTAAAGGTAGGCGCACTGCTGTTAAATATATCAAGGATGCCAAGATAACCGATGCAGAACTCAAATCATTATACAAACACCCTGAGTTACTATCACAAGAAGGATGGAAGCTAATTAATGAAGTACAGAAAACAGGGCGTAAATTAACTGTTAAAGAATCTAACTTCATTATCAAAGACCTTGATAAATCTTTCGATTACATAATGAAATGGGAGAATAACAAACTCGGCAAACTCAAGGAAGAACTTGAAAAGACAGCTTATAAGACAAACGAAGGCTACTACAACAGAGCTTATAGTAGATACTATTATGGATTATCTAGGCCGGTGATTGCAGCAGTGGGTTATGCTGGGCGTGTACCTTATCAAGACGAAGCAGAAATAGCCAGACACTATGCTAAGATTTTAGACCGTGACAGAACACCGATACCAGCAGTAGTTGCTCGTAGGATAATACCTGATAGGCGTAAACCACCTAGAGGGGGCATACCAATTAGAATACCACCACCTGCAGAACGCCCTAGAGTAAGACCTATCAGAATACCACCACCTACAGTACCGCCTGATGTACCACCACCTAAAATACTACCATTTCCTGATACAGTGTCAAGGCTTACCAAGAAGCAACGAGAAGGCATTATAGCTTGGAAACAAGGTTGGTGCTATAAATTAATTTTCCCTCCGTACTTTCAGGATAATATAATCAATAGCCGTAAGCCATTGGCAGGCGTTAAGTACTATAAAGGTGCTGGCTCTGCAATGAAAAGTATTATCGCAAGGCATGGCTATGTACCACCCGAAGTACTACGAGACATGGGTATTCAAGACTTAATTATCAGGACACCATGGGAAAAGAAAAGCAAACCTAAGATATTCTTCAAGAGGGACATTAAACAGCGGACTAGGACAACACCCAGTATATCGGGGGTAAGATGATGCAAAGGATTAAAGGTTGGTTAGTGTTTACGTGGGG
>CAZQBR010000108.1:0-4464 GCA_964591975.1 uncultured Dehalococcoidales bacterium | reverse complement strand
CAGCTTGTTTAGACGTCTGCACTCCTCAGTATCGGTTGACCCTCTGAGGAGGCCTCTTAAGCAAGTATGGATTTTTATCATACGAAGCATCTATGCTGTGGGAGGTGTATACTTTTGCCAATGGAAAGGTTTTGTAGTGTGACCAGGGGAGAAATAGACGGGCTGCTGAACGAAGCGGAGAAGATATTTGCTGAGGAAGCAAATTTAATACAATTAGAGTCAGGCAGAGTCATTTTTGTTGGCGATACCCATGGTGACTTTGAAGCCACGGAGAAAGTTATTCACAAGCATCTCAAGCCGGGGAATAAGCTAGTTTTCCTTGGGGACTATGTTGATCGTGGGCCAGCTTCAAGGGAGAACATTAACTTCCTGCTTCAGCAAAAAATTGAACATCCCGACGGTCTTTTTCTCCTCATGGGTAATCACGAAGGCTATGCAGTGATAAGTTTTCACCCTGCAGATTTCTGGGATGGGTTGGATGCCGAACTTGGCCAGCGATACAGTGAGGTTCTTTCCAAGCTGCCACTGGCGGTTTCCACGTCAAATGGAATCATCGCTTTGCATGGAGCACTCCCGGATGTATCGAGTCTGGAGGATATAAATAAGATAAAGCTAGGGAGTACCGAGTGGCATCAGGTAACCTGGGGAGACTGGCAAGAAGGGGCAGGGGGGTTCCTGGGAACCGATCCTTATACTGAGAGGCCTCAATTCGGGCGAGCTTGGTTTGAAGACATTATGTCGCGCTTGGGCAAAAACGTCTTGATAAGGTCTCACCAGCCTGGTGCCCCACCCATAATGTATGGCGGAAGATGCCTTACTATATTCACCTCTTCAGCTTATAGCCATTATGTCCCTGATCGCACCATAGCCTTGGTTGATTTGGAAAGAGGGGTGGAAACGGTGGATGATATGACGATAGAGACTATTTAAAGTCCGGCCTCGGCCCTCAAGATTTCAGCTTTATCTGTTTTCTCCCAGGGGAGGTCGAGGTCTTCCCTGCCGAAGTGTCCATAAGTGGCAGTTTGGCGATAAATGGGGCGGCGCAAGTCAAAAGTCCTTATAATGGCTTCGGGGCGGAAGTCGAAATGCTTACTTATGAGACTTAATATGGTTTCATCGGAAACCTTTTCTGTTGCGGATGTCTCGATGGTTAGCGATAAGGGATGAGCCTTTCCAATAGCATAGGCAACCTGAACCTCAATGTAATCGGCAAGACCGGCAGCCACTATGTTTTTAGCGACATATCTGGCCATATAAGCAGCGGAGCGATCTACTTTGGTCGGGTCTTTACCTGAGAAAGCGCCTCCACCATGACTGCAAGCGCTGCCATAAGTATCAGCAATGATTTTGCGTCCTGTAAAGCCAGTGTCACTCACTGGCCCACCAATGACAAACTGGCCTGCGCTATTAATGTAAAATTTAGCACTGGCGTCCAATAAATTAACAGGAATGACCTTTTTAATCACCTGCTCTATAAGGTCATGCTCAATGACATCACGTTTCACCCCTGGGTCATGATGAGCACCAAGGACAACGCAAACCACTCTCCTGGGTACGCCACGGCTATACTCTATGGTTACCTGAGATTTGCCATCCGGTCTGAGATAAGGTATGGTCTTATCCTTTCTTACTTGAGCCAATCTCCGGCATAGCTTATGCGCCAGTGCAATAGGCAAAGGCATAAGCTCCGGAGTTTCTTTACAGGCAAAGCCAACCATCATTCCCTGGTCACCAGCGCCAGTCTTATCCAGAACTGCGTTAGTCGACTCTCCTGTTCTTGTTTCTAAAGATTGACCAACCCCGGCAGCAATATCGCTTGACTGTTCCTTAAGGGAGACCATGACTCCGCAGGTCCGATAATCAAAGCCATATTCAGGTTTGGTGTAGCCTGCCTCTTTGATTACCTGGCGCACAATGGCGGGGATTTTTACATAGCAATCGCAGGTAATCTCACCCATAACTGTCACTATGCCCATGGCAACAGAGACTTCACAAGCGACTCTGGCGAAGGGGTCCCTTTCTAGCATGGCATCAAGAATAGCATCTGATATCTGGTCGCATAGCTTATCAGGATGTCCTTCGGCGACGCATTCCGCAGTAGCTAAATACGAATCTAAGTGATTAAAACTGTTTGGCATTGATTACTCCCTTTCCTCGAAAATTAAAAATCAAAGGTCAAAGGTTAAAATGACAACTCAAAATGGAAAAGCCTTTAATTTTTGCTCTGTATTTTTGCATTTTTATTTTTCCCTTTTGCATTTCATAGCTACGTGCCTGATTCCCAGCTTTGGAGGTATTCTTTTTGCTCCTCAGTCAAAGAATCGATGGTGATATTCATAGAAGCGAGCTTTAATCGGCCCACTTCGTTGTCAATTTCCTCTGGCACAGGGTAAACATCTGGTTTAAGTTTTCCCCTCATCTTGACAAGGTGTTCCACACATAGAGCCTGGTTGGCAAAGCTCATGTCCATAACGTTAGCTGGATGCCCCTCAGCGGCGGCCAGATTGATGAGCCTACCTTCGCCCAAGAGATGAATATGCCGCCCATCAGCCAGGGTATATTCGTCAACGAAGGGCCGTACTCGCCTTTTTGATTTGGCTAGGCTTTCCAGGGCAGAGGTATTTATTTCTACATTAAAGTGACCGCTATTGGCTATAATAGCTCCGTCCTTCATCTGTAAAATATGAGCTTTATCAATAACGCTTGCATCTCCAGTGGCAGTGATGAAGACCTCTCCTGATAGACATGCTTCGAGCAGAGGCATGACTTGATAACCATCCATGGCAGCTTCCAGAGCGGGAATAGGGTTAACCTCGGTGACAATAACCCGTGCTCCCAATCCTTGAGCTCTCATAGCTATTCCTTTGCTACACCAGCCGTAACCACAAACAACCACTGTTCTCCCTGCCCACAATATATTGGTGGCTCTAGTGATGCCATCAATAGTGCTTTGCCCGGTGCCGTAGCGATTGTCAAAGAAATGTTTGGTTTGAGCATCGTTTACAGCGATGACAGGGTAACTCAATTTTCCCTTCCTTGCCATATTCCTTAATCTGATGACTCCCGTGGTGGTTTCCTCAGTGCCGCCAATCACATTGTGGCAGAACTCAGCGTATTCCTTATGAAGGGTGGAAACCAGGTCAGCACCGTCATCCATGGTAAGCTGTGGTTTGTGTTCTAATGCAGTAATGATATGTCGGTAATAAGTCTCATTATCCTCTCCCTTTATAGCATTGACAGGAATGCCATAGTCAACCAAGGCGGCGGTCACATCATCTTGAGTGCTTAAGGGATTGGAGGCACATAGAACCAGGTCAGCGCCACCTTCTCTCAGTACTAAAGCCAAATTAGCTGTTTCGGTAGTTACATGAAGACAGGCGGAAATGCGGATTCCCTTAAAAGGCTTCTCTTTGGCGAATCTTTGCTGTATTAGCTTGATTACCGGCATTTCCCTGCCAGCCCACTCAATGCGAAGCTTGCCTCCCTCAGCCAGGGAGGGGTCTTTAATGTCGTAATTTTTCATTTTTATAACTCACTCCAAAGATTATTTAGTTGTTGTCCTGACCTGACAGGTAGGAGCTAAACAAAGATGCTCCACACTAACTCCATCCTCTTATCGCCTGAACTGAGCTGCAACCCAGTCAGGTATATCCAATGTGCCCATTAAAACTGGTTTTTGATGGCAATCGCTGCCCCCGGTCATTATCAGGCTGTGTTTCCTGGCAAACTCGATGTAACGCGTAGTGGTTTTGGCATCCTGTCTTGAATGCCAGCACTCAACACCATCGATGTATTCTAGCATATATTTCTCTATGATGTCAGTTTGTTTATCCAAATCAGGCGCTAGGCTTACTAAAGATGTTCCGTTGGGGTCGTTGGGATGTGCATGTACCAATAGGCCGCCGGCGTTCCTGATTAACTTTGATGCTTCAGCAAGTGAAAGCGGATACTTAGCCACATCGCACTTGACCAGATACTTATCAAAGGCTTCCTGTTTATCCTTCACAATCCCTTTTTCTATCAAGTAGTTCGCTATATGGGGTCGTCCAAATACACCATCTACGCTATCTTGTATATTCTTGAGGTCTTTCTCAGTGAATTTTCCAATCCCCTCTTTATCGAACTCAACATTTAACTTCTCTAAAATCTGCCGCGCTCTTCTTCCTCTATGTTCTTTTATCAATTGAAGCTTGCTTTTTAGCTCTTGATTGCCTATATCATATTGATATCCCAGGAAATCCAGGGAAACAGCTTTATCCTTATCAGGATGATGGAATGCCACATTCAACTCTACCCCCGTGATATAGGATATGCCATGCTCTCTTGCCAGGGCGATAGCTCTTTCCTGGCAGTCTATAGAATCGTGGTCAGTTGTCGACATTAAGTCGATATTTCTCTTCTTGGCTTCCTGGAAAACCTCTTCAATAGGGAGATTGCCATCCGAGCAGGTCTTGGTATGGATGT
>CAZQBR010000107.1:0-4502 GCA_964591975.1 uncultured Dehalococcoidales bacterium | reverse complement strand
GATAGCTACATCCTCAACTACATGATGCTGGTCGGCACTTGAGGCCGAAATTATTATGTCAAATACTCCGTGCTGAGCTATCTGGGCCAGAAGATGGTCAAACATTCTTATGCCTGTGGTAATTTCAAATTGCCCGCTGCCATCAATGTTAATCTCTACTCTAATGGTTGTCTCCGCAGTCTCACGAGTTATCGTTGCTTTCCTTTCAGTCATATTTTACCTCCTTCAATACCTCGATTAAGGCATCAGTATCCTCAGGCTTGCCAGCGCTTATTCGCAGGCAATCTTTTAACCTTGGACTATCAAAGTAGCGGACAAAAATCCCCTTCTCTTGCAACTGGAGCCAGATTTTCTTAGCCGGAGATTCTTTGCGGAGTTTACCCTGAGCGAGATTCTTCGGTCGCTTTGCTCCCTCAGAATGACGAGGAGCGAAGGGCTCAGAATGACAGCGTAGGGAGCAAAGAATGAAATTGCCATTAGAAGGATAGGGTTTTAGCCAATCTAGCTCTTTTAGTTTGCTAAATAATCGCTCCCGCTCAGCAACTATCTTTACTACATTACCATGAAGATAATCTATGTCTGCCAGAGAGGCTAATATAGCTACCTGGGCTGCAACATTAATATTATAGGGCTGTTTAATCTTCATCAGGTAGTCGACAATTCCTATAGGGAAAATGCCATAGCCTATCCTCAGGCCAGCTAATCCAGCCCATTTGCTGAAAGTGCGTAGAACTATTAAATTAGGGTAGGCAGGTACAAGGCCAGCCATAGTCATATTGCCAAACTCAAAATAGGCCTCGTCTACTACCACAATTTTCCCAGTGTTAACTAGTTCTACGATTTCTTGCTCGGTGATGAGATTGCCGGTAGGATTATTAGGAGAAGCTACAAATACAACCTTTGTTTTTTCGCTCAACGTTCTTTTTATACCGGCTATATCAGCGGTGAAATCTTCTGCTCTGGGTACATCAACCACCTTGCCTCCGCAAACCTCAGTGCTAAAAGGATACATGCCAAACGTTGGTGAACAATTGATAGTCTTATCCCCGGGCTTGAGAAAAATCCTTAGGATGAGATCAATCAGTTCATCGCTGCCGCTGCCGCAAACAATGTGCTCCTGACTTAAGCCAGTATATTCCTCCAGAGCTTGTTTTAGCCTTCTTTGTGCTGGGTCAGGATAGATATGATAGTAGGAATAATTGGCTAGAGCTCGATAAACCCTGGGAGAACAGCCATAGGGGTTCTCATTGCCATCAAGTTTGATTACCCTTCCCAGAGGTAGTTCAGCTCGTTGGCTCAAGACTTCTATAGGCTCGATAGGCGTGTAGCTCTTCATAGCTTCTAATTCAGGTCTTATTATCTCCTTTATATCCATTTTAAGTTTTCACCCTCACTTCAGTCGTTCACCATCAAAGGGAAAAGGATGCTCCAGCTTTTCTCACACCGAGGCATTATGCAAGGTTTCCCTATTTTTTTAATCTCTTTTCCAATGCTTGAGCATGGGCATCTAGTCCTTCAGCTCTAGCTATTACCATAGCTGCCTGGCTTAATTCTTGCATGGTAGGCTCATCTAGAGCGATAACGTTAGAGACCTTCAGGAAATCCTCGACACCTAGAGGAGAGCTGAAGCGAGCACTGCCTCCTGTAGGCAATACATGGCTAGGGCCAGCAACGTAATCTCCTAAGACTACTGGCGAATCTTCACCAACAAAAATGCAGCCTGCATTGTGAATCTTGGGAATCAGGGAGGGAGCGTTGGATGCCATAACAGAAAGGTGTTCCGGGGCAAAAAGGTTAGCTAACTCTATCGCCTGGGCTATGCTGTCAACGAGCACAATCAGCCCTCTATTGATAGCCTGAGCGGCAATAGAGGTGCGGCTCAATTTCCCTAGTTGCATTGCGAGTTCCTTTTCAACTTGCTCAAGCAATCGAGATGAGGTAGTGATTAAAATTACCGAGGCTAGAGGATCATGTTCAGCTTGAGCCAAAAGATCAGCGGTGCAAAGAACAGGATTGGCTGTCTCATCAGCTACAATGACTATCTCGCTCGGGCCCTGGAGGCCATCAATAGCTACTACGCCATAAACCTTTTTTTTAGCCAGGGTGACAAAGATATTACCAGGACCACAAATCTTATCTACTCTGGGTATTGACTCAGTGCTAAAGGCTAGAGCAGCAATGGCCTGAGCGCCACCGATTTTGAAAATGCGGCTGACTTCAGCAATATCTGCAGCCACCAATGTAGCAGCAGGAATCATGCCATCCTTAGCAGGCGGCGAAACCATAATGATTTCCTTTACGCCTGCCACCTTAGCTGGTATGGCCATCATGAGTACCGTTGATGGATAGGCAGCAGTGCCACCGGGAACATACAGGCCTACCCTGCCTAGGGGGCGAATTTGTTGCCTTAGGTACTTGTTGATGGGAACTATGCCAACCTTACGCTCACCCATAAAATGGAAATCGTGTATCCTTTTAGCTGCTAGTTGAAAAGCTGAGATAAGTTCCTTGTCCACCTTGTTGTAGGCTGCTGTAATTTCTTTCTTGCTCACCTCCATGGAATCAAGTGCAACGTTATCCAGTTTCCAGGTATAATCAAAGAGAGCCTTATCACCCTTATTGCGAACTTCATTGATAATTCGCTCTACCACTTCTTGAGGGGAAAGCTCTTCGCCAAAGACCTGCTTTATTTGTATCGCCATCCTTGGCGTGGCGGTGAAAGATTCCCATAAGTTTTCCCTTGTTAATAATCTGTTAGCTTCACTAAATCCTTCGATTTTTATCATGGTAACTCCTTTTTCGCTCTAGTTCTCCCCTATTAGGGGAGAAGAGAATTAGCTTGCAATGACAAAGGAGATAGCTTGTCATGACAGCCTCGCACTCAATATCTGTGCAAAAAACTCCATTTTCTCTTTTTTATCAGGCAAGTCAAGGCTGTCTTTGTTTCCAATCAGACAGGCTGCAGACTGGAAGAGTACATCAATGACTTTCAGGTTATGTTGTGCTAGGGTTTTCCCAGTTTGGACATTATCAATGAGCAAATCAGCATCCTCAGGTAGGAAAGCTTCACTCGCTCCCCAGGTTGGTATTAGCTTATATGGGCTGACATAGTTATCCCGAAGATACTTGTCAGCAATGTTTATATACTCTGATACTACTTTTAGAGGAGCAAATTTGCCTCTTTGAATGAGTAATTTTAATTCATTAATATTGGCCGCTGATATATCTTGGCTTATTGCTGCCACGATTTTGACCTTGCCGAAACGAAGATCAAGTAACTCCTTCACTGGACTCGACGGAAAATGATAGAGATGTTCCTGCAACCAATCCTTACCAGTTATAGCCAAGTCGAAATTGCCAGTGGCCACTTGAAGAGGCATGTCTTGTGGCCTGATTGCCTTAATGCCAAGCCAGTCTAGATTAGCAAGAGGTCGGCGATTTAATGCCTCACTAGAATACCCCTGCAGCTTAAGCCCCACCTTCTTCAGAAACTGTGAAGCAGGTGGTTGCTGATGTCCATCAGGCAGAGCTAGCTTGATTTCCTTTCTTTGCCATTGAGAATGGGAAGTAATGGGATCGCTTCGCCTTTGGCTCGCAATGACGCTGGGGTTTATTTGTGCTTTGGTAGCAAGCTTAGAATTTAAGCAACTCAATATCGGGCTTAGATCCTTGTTCTCCAAGCTTTCCCGGTTAGCAATTAGAAATGCAGTGACAGGAAGCAGGTTCATCAAGGAGACTAAGCCCTGAGCCTCCAAGTCAATGCCATCCCTTTCCAATAATATAGCTAGGTCAGCATTTTCTGGAGGGTAAACTTCAGCAGCCCCCCATACTGGGAAAATCCTAAACCTTCTTATTCTAAGATTTAAAGCGAAAGCCTCGGTTAAGTTAGGATACTCACTCACCATACGCCAATCATTTTGTTTGGCTAATAACTCATCGAGATCGGATATCCCTGCTTGATTGCTGGCTACCACATGTACATTGCCTTCACCATAGTCCAGGCTTGATACTTTCACTAAAGCACTCGCTGGATACTTCACCAGAAGTTCTTCAATCCAATCCAAGCCACATATCCCTAAGTCATAATTCCCTACTGCTACTTGTATGGGAATATCCTTCTCCTGAAATATCTTGGCCGAAAGATAAGGGAACTTCGCTGATTGAAGGCGATATTGCCTTGTTTCATTGCCGTAATCACTAAAGCCCAGATCTACCCTGCTAAGCAAGTTAACCGTAGGCGATAAGAACCTGCCTTTAGGCAAGGCAAGTTTGATAGACATAATTTTACTCACCTAATATATTGAGAATCTCTACTATGGAAGCCACATCTTGCTGTTGTTTCTGCTTGCAGTCAGTGACTACAAATGGAGATGGTCCTTTCTCACAAACAAGGATAGCCCATCGATAGTCAGATTCTTCTTGGCCAGTAAAGCTAAGCTCCGCTGTGTACCCGGCACCACGAAGTGATTGGGCCAGGGCAAAGCATTTTTGTAATATTCTTG
>CAZQBR010000106.1:0-4808 GCA_964591975.1 uncultured Dehalococcoidales bacterium | reverse complement strand
AATTACGTAAGCGCCATCATCACTGAGAAGGGCATAATAAGAGAGCCGTATGAAAGGGGATTCAGGTGTAGTTAAGAACTACAACTTGTGTGCTGGCAGGCAGGGAAGATTGAGTGATTGAAAGTTTTGGAGTTGGTTCTACCTTGTGGATACCCATTTTATCCAGGAATTTGTCTACAGGTTCAAGATTTCTGGCTAGCGCATCTGTTTTGTAATGCATTGGAATAACGATGTGAGGGTTAAGTTGCTTTATTGTTTCCACAGCTGTATCAACAGAGATAGTGGATATTTCTCCTGCAGGCGAAAACAGAACATCGACCACTCCTAATTCCTCTATCACTTGTGAGGTTAGCGAATGCCCGAGATCACCTAAATGACATAAAGTTATGCCATCCATCTCTATAAGGTAGATAGTATTTTTGCCTCTTATTTCCCCTTTCGCAGAGTCGTGAAAGGTGGCGATTCCAGTGATGAATGTCCCCCCTATTTCATATTCCCCGGGACTTTTTATTTGCTTGGGGTTATTGGCGACGCCCTCAATATAGCTATGGCCAGGGTGGAAATGGCTCAAAGTCACTATGTCTGCCTTAGGCTCGCCTAAGGAGTAACCCAAGCTAGGATGATATGGGTCAGTAATGATTGTCCTTTCTTTCCCTTTAATAAGGAAGCAGGAATGCCCCAGCCATTTAATCTCCATCTATATCTTACGGGCCTTTGCAGTATATATAAAGCATATGATAGCTCTATGCCTTAATCTTGTCCATAGCCCGCGGTTTGGGTTTTGGAAGAAGGAAAAATCAAAGTACACTTTGGCTTCACATAAATGCAAGAGCACAAGGTAAACGGGGTAACCGGCAAAATTTATGTTCTATAAACCTTTAGCAGCAATATAGGCAGCAAGGTCAGCAAGGCGGCAACTATAACCCCACTCGTTATCATACCAGGCTAACACCTTTACCATGTTGTCATCGATGACTATAGTGCTTAAGGCATCGAAGATGGCGCTGGCTGGGTTGCCTTTAAAATCAGTGCTTACCAGGGGCTCATCGCAATATTCAATGATTCCTTTAAGTTCTCCTTCAGCAGCTTTACGAAAGGCCTCATTAATTTCTTCAGTGCTTGCCTTTCTATTCAAATCAGCTACAAAATCCACGAGAGATACTGCCGATGTAGGTACCCTTATGGCAATACCGTGGAGTTTACCCTGAAGTTCAGGGATAACTACGCCTACAACGCGAGCAGCACCTGTTGTAGTAGGGATAATATTAGTAGCGGCAGAGCGTGCTCGACGAAGATCCTTATGAAACACATCCAGAATTTTTTGATCGTTAGTGTAAGAATGAATGGTGGTCATTAGGCCATGTGTAATTCCAAAGTTCTGATGAAGGACATTAGCCACAGGAGCAATGCAGTTAGTAGTGCAGGAACCGTTGGATATAATGTGGTGCTTAGCCGGGTCATATTGCTTCTCATTAACACCAAGGACGATAGTTATGTCCTCCTCCCGAGCTGGCGCTGAAATAATCACTTTCTTAGCGCCACCTTCAAGATGAGCTACAGCCTTGGCTGCTTGGGTAAAAAATCCTGTAGATTCAATTACTATATCTACTTTGTAATCCTGCCAAGGAATCTTAGCTGGGTCACGCTCAGCTAAGACTTTTATTTCCCTGCCATCAATTACAATGGAATTGTCTGTAGTCTCTACCTTGCCAGGATAAATGCCATAATTGCTATCATACTTGAAAAGGTGAGCATTAGTTTTAGCATCGGTGAGGTCATTCACCGCTACCACCTCTAATTTACCAGCCACACGCTGATTTATTGCCTTAAGTGCCAGCCTCCCAATGCGCCCAAAACCATTGATACCTACTTTAGTTATCATCTTTCTACTCCCTTCCTTACTAGCCTTTATCCAAGTACAAGGAAACCCCATCCATATCGACTTCACCTATCTTGTCCTCGGAACTTAACAACTTAAGGTGAGCAATGGTCTCCATTACAGCTAGCCGCTTATCCCAAGGTGCTAAATCATGGAAAGCAGTGCCGCCTTGCTTAGGCATCCACGGAATATCTTCAGCTATTTGGTAGGCTGTCTTCAGACCCTCGTTCATGGCTCTTATGATATGTCTCTTCCTTTGCTCATGGTGGTAAAGTATGTCTGCCACCTTTAGCCTGAGGCTATTGAACACTGGCCCATGTCCTGGCAAGACAAAATTAACTTCAAGTCTCTCTAGCTTCTTAAGGGAAGAAATGTAGTCTCCCAGGGGATTATCCCCGGATTGGGGGTTGAAGCCTATATGGGGGGTGATGTCATATAAAACGTGGTCTCCGGAAAATAGCACTTTCTTTCTTGCTTCGTAAAGACAAATGTGAGATGGAGAATGCCCTGGTGTTTCTATCACCCGAATTTCAAACGAGCCATTAGAGATGTTATCATCATCATCTAGCAGGATCTCAGGTAAATCGGGCGTAACGAATTGATTCATCCATAACGAGGCGTCCTTTAATTCGGGTAGCTCAGCTTGAGGAACACCATTTCGCCTCAGCACTTTTTCCGTTTCCTTGAGCAGCACCTCAAAATCCTTATACCTGGGATTAATAAATTCTGCTTCAATCCTATGCATGGCAACCCGGGCTCCAGTGAGCTGTTTCACCTTGCTCGCCAGGCCATAATGGTCAGGATGAATATGAGTGATGACGATCTTTTTGATATCCTGGAGTTTAAGGCGGTCTGCCTTTAGTCCCTCCCGCAGAGCCCAAAGGGATTCTGGGGCATCCCAGCCAGCATCAATCAGTATATTGCCTTCATCTCCCTCGAGAACATACACGTTGGTGTATCCCGATAGGTCTTTGGGGAAAGGGACTCTTATTTGATGTATGCCAGATACTATTTCCATGATTTTAACCTCTCCAAATTGTATAACGCTGCTTTGCCAGGGTAACGAGCAGCAGTTCCCAGCTCCCCCTCTATCTTTAGGAGGCGATTGTACTTGGCTAGCCTCTCGCTACGGCAAGGAGCACCAGATTTAATAAACCCAGCATTGGTAGCTACCGCTAAATCAGCTATCGTGGTGTCCTCAGTCTCACCAGAACGATGGCTGATAATAGTCGTCCATTGGGTAGTTTGTGCCTTTTTGATAACAGCGAGGGTTTCAGTAAGAGTGCCTATTTGATTTGGCTTGATAAGGATGGAGTTGGATGCCTTTTGGGCGATGCCCCTTTCAAGGCGCTCTATATTTGTGGCGTAAAGGTCATCACCTACAAGCTGAATTCCTTTGCCTAATTTGGCTGTAAGTAATAACCAACCTGCCCAATCATCTTCCGATAAGCCATCTTCAATGCTGAGGATAGGGTAATTTGACACCCACTTGACATAAAAATCCACCATTTCTCTTGAAGTAAGGGTAATACCCTCTCGGGACAAAGAATATTTACCATCCTGATAGAAGCTGCTTGCTGCTACGTCAAGAGCAAGGAACAAGTCTTTGCCGGCTTTATAGCCGGCCAGGTCAATAGCTGCTAGGATTAGCTCCACCGCTTCTTTGTTAGAAGAAAGCTGAGGAGCAAAACCGCCTTCATCACCTACATTGGTGTTCAAGCCCTTGTCTTTGAGCATTTTATATAGGGAATGATAAATCTCGCTGCTCATCTGCATAGCTTGGGCAAAGTTGGCAGCGCCTAAAGGCACTATCATAAACTCCTGGAAATCAGTAGAACCTGAAGCATGCTTGCCACCATTCAAGATATTTAGCATGGGAACGGGCAATAGGCTAGCTTCCGCCCCACCTAAATAGCGATACAAGGGGATACCCAGGAAATTAGCGCCAGTCTTGGCTACAGCAAGAGATACTCCCAGGATGGCGTTGGCACCAAAGCGAGCTTTATTGGCAATGCCATCAAGCTCAATTAATTTACGGTCTATAACTGCTTGCTCTAAGGCAGACATGCCAACAATTGTTGAGGTGATGTCCTTGTTGACATGGTCTATCGCAGTTAAGACGCCAAGCCCGTTGTATCTGCTCTTATCGTTATCACGAAGCTCCACAGCTTCATACTTCCCAGTGCTCGCTCCCGAAGGCACAGAGGCTACGCCAGTGGTGCCATCAACCAATGCTACCTCTACCTCTATAGTGGGATTACCTCGAGAATCAAGAATCTCCCTGGCCTTAACGTTTTCTATAATCGCCATTTCTAGACGCATCTTAAGAGTTTGACTAACCCATTGTTATTGCTGGCTTCGTTATGCCACCGTGAGTTCTTCGGTTGCATGTCATTATGAGCGTAGCGAAGAATCTCATAGCGTTCAGGATAGGCCCCGCTAAGCAATCTCATAAGCCTTATGCCTCTTGGCCAAAGAAGTAGCTTTATCCACTGCTTCTTTGGCATCGTGAACTTCGATTATCGAACTATCTTCCTGTCCATTTCGGGACAGTGACCAGGTATGCAATCCAATAACAGGAATGCCACTCTTCAAAGCATGGGCGATCTCACTGAGTGTCCCGTAACTACCCCCGATGGCAATCACTGCCTGGGATGACTTCACCACCGCTACATTTCTAGCCTCACCTATGCCGGTAACCACGGGAATACTTACCCAAGGATTGGCCGAACTGGGGTCTCCTCCAGGCAAAATGCCAACGGTCAAACCGTCTTTTGACCTGGCTCCACGACAGACTGCCTCCATCACACCACCTAAGCCACCGCATATTATAATGACACCACGCTGGGCTAACAGTTCACCCACAGTTTCAGCCAACTTGGCTTCTTCGGGGGAACAAGAGGAATTCCCGATAACAGCGATAATCATT
>CAZQBR010000105.1:0-4934 GCA_964591975.1 uncultured Dehalococcoidales bacterium | reverse complement strand
CCTTTGAGTTATGGACGGGAAAAAAGCCTCCAGTAGACATAATGTTTAGCAGAGCTACAAAAGCCCTCTAGGAGATGCCTTAAGTAAGAGCCCATAAAGTGCTATATCAGCCCAACGGCAAAGCCAAAAAGGTAACGCCGCTTGCCATATTAGGTTATAGGAGAACATGAAGGTAAAGATTGCTATGGTTGTGCCACCCTGGTTCAAAGTACCACCGGAAGGGTATGGCGGTATCGAAGTTCTTGTTAGCCTATTAACGGATGGACTCATTGATAAAGGTCATGAGGTTACCCTGTTTACAATATCAAGCTCAACAACAAAGGCACACATATTTAAGGTCTTTGACCAGGAAATGAAGTACTGCTTGGATAGTCCGCCCTCAAATTTCCTGAGTACAGCACTTACACACTCATTGGCATCATACATTGAGATATCTAGAGGTGAATACGACATAATCCATGACCATACATGGAAAGAAGGCCTGTGTAGCGCCGCATTTATGGACACCCCGGTAGTTCATACGCTGCATGGGCCCTTCAACGAGGAGAGCAAACGATTCTACAGCCTTTTTAAGGGGTATTCAGGGATACATTTTGTTACTATAAGCGACTATCAGCAAATCTGTCTCCCAGGCTTAAATTATGCTGCTACGGTTTATAATGGCATAGAGCCCTCCAGGTACCCTTATTCTGAGGACAAGGAAGACTTTTTCTTTTACATTGGAAGGTTCAACGAAGAGAAGGCTCCACACTTAGCATGTGAAGTGGCGGAAAATCTTGGGGAGAAACTTATACTGGCGGGCAAAGTCAATGAAGAGGCTGAACGCAATTACTTTGCTCAATATATAAAACCGCATCTCAGTAATAAGATTAAGTTCATCGGCGAACTCGGGCATTGGAGCAAGGAGAAGATGGACCTATTTTCTCGTGGCAAAGGGTATCTGTATCCCATACAGTGGGATGAGCCATTCGGAATCACAATGGCTGAGGCGATGGCATGTGGCACACCTGTGGTGACTCTCGAGAGAGGCTCCACACCAGAGGTGGTTGCCCATGGGATTACAGGCTTCGTAGTGCAAACAATGGATGAATTCATGGACGCTGCAAAGCGTGTTGATGAGATTAGTCCACAAAAATGTCGCGAAAGGGTGGAGGATATGTTCACAGCTCGTGCCATGGTTGATAATTACGAGCGAGTGTACACGAAGGTGCTGGGTGGTAAATAACCATATAATCGGGTTTTAAGACGGTAATCTATGTTCCCAAAGCTGTCACTAGATAAAAACTGGACTGTATGCGAGAACAATATTGACAGAGGAAAAATGGAGTTCCAAGAGACAATATTCACCCTTGGAAATGGTTATCTTGGGTCAAGGGGTATTTTAGAGGAAGGCTATAAGGAAGGATATGCAGGCACCTATATTGCCGGCGTGTATGATCGAGATAAGGGGCAATCTTTTGAGCTTGTTAATGTACCGAATCCTCTCGGCGTGGAAATATATGTAAATGGTAAGAAATTATCTATGGATGATATGGAGATTGCCGAGCATCATAGAGTCCTGGATATGAAGAGGGCGGTGCTTTTGAGGCGGAGCGTTTTTACGGATGCTGGGAGAAGATACGAATACGAGTCCACACGCTTCTTCAGTCTCGCGGATATGCACACAGGTGTCATGACATTCTCTTTCAGGTCGTTAGATAGCGATGCCCACATAGTTGTCAGAGGCACCATAGACGGGACAACGAGAAACGAGGTCCAAGCTGTGGGAAGCCCAATAAAGCATTATTCCGTTACGCACACGTCAGACTGTGGAAACGGCATGTCATATCTGGAAGCGAAAACCAATGACCTTGGGCTAGTGATTGGGTTGGCTAGCGGGTATGATGTAGTGACTGATGTGGGGGTGAGATCCTGTGCAGATGGGGAATCTGTAGTAAGAGAATTTTCCCTTAACACAAGAAAGGGTAAGAGATACAAATTCAATCAATATATCTCGATATATACTTCGCGTGACATTGAGCATGATATTAAGGCAGCTTGCCTTAATGAGGTGGAAGCTGCAAGGAAATATGGGATACCACGCTTACTGAAACGCCATACAAGGGCTTGGAATAGACGGTGGCAATATTCTGATATCAGTATAGAAGGCGACTCACCCACGCAGAAGGCACTCCGATTTGGCATATACCACCTGTTAATAGCTGCACCACCAAGCGATATCGACGTGAGTATCGCTGCTAAGGCTCTGTCAGGCGAGTGGTATAAAGGCCATGTATTTTGGGACACTGAAATCTACATGCTCCCTTTCTTTATATATACTCAGCCAAGAGTGGCCAGAGAATTTCTCATTTACAGATACCGCCGATTGAAACAAGCGCGAGATGGAGCACAGGCGCAGGGCTATAAGGGTGTATTATGGCCCTGGGAATCGGCTAGTAGTGGTAAGGACGAGACTCCGCAAACTTGGATTAACTTTGATGGCTCTGTAATACCAGTATATAACCCCAAAAGGGAGCATCATATCGCTAGCGACGTAGTTTACGGTGTTTTTCTTTACTATCAAGTTACAGGAGATGAGGATTTTATGCTCCGATACGGAGCTGAGATGATATTAGAAACTGCAAGGTTTTGGGCATCACGTGTAATTTATGATGAGCGGCTTGAGCGATACGAGATTAGAAAAGTCATAGGGCCAAATGAATTCCAAGAATGCGTAAATAACAATTCATATATAAACGTTTTAGCCAGGTGGACGCTGAGATATGCATCAGAACTTTATCATCGTCTTGCCAAAAAGCATCCACGTAAGTTGAGGACTACAGCAAGAAAAATCGGGCTAAAAGATAGGGAGGTTGATGCTTGGAAGGAAATAGCAGAGAAGATTGTGCTTTTCATTCGTCCTGATGGTCTGATAGAGGAATTTGAGGGCTACTTCGCCAGAAAGGATGTCACCATAAATGAATGGGATGAGAATGGCATGCCGATTTATCCCTCAGAGGTTAAATTAACAGAGGCAAAAGAGACTCAACTGGTCAAGCAGGCGGATGTACTTCTTCTTTTACACCTGTTCTTGCACGAATTTTCAATCGGAGTAAAAAGAATAAATTTTGATTATTATGAAAAGAGGACTACACACAAATCTTCTTTGAGCATTCCGAGTCACGCCATACTCGCAAATGAGCTTGGCAAGACTGAAAGGGCATATAAGTACTTTATCCGGGCAGCGAATGCAGACCTTGCTAACATACATGGCAATACGGAACTCGGAATACATGCTGCGGCTCTTGGTGGAGCATGGCAAATCGCAATAAATGGCTTCGCTGGGGCAAGAGTAAAAGACAATGTGCTCAGTATTACTCCAGCCTTCCCTGAACATTGGCAGAGCATGAGATTCCGGATGTGGTTCAAAGATACGCTTATTGAATTTTCTATATCAAAGGATGAGATGGAGGCTTTTACAGTCAAGGGCCGAAAAGGAGTAAATGTAGAACTCTACGGCCGGAAATATCTTTTGTATCAAGGACAAGGGGTAAGTGCGAGAAAAACGAGCTATATCGGTTACTAGTCTGGGCTTTATATGGGATATTGATGGCGTTGTCGTAGATAGTCCCCATGAGGAGGCTTGGCGTATCACGGCAATGAAAGCACCATGGAACGTAGATGGATTAAGTTCTGATTTCTATTTCTCCCATGTAGCCTCCAGGCCGAGATATGAAGGCGGGCACAATATACTACAATTGAAAGGTGTTTATGAACGACTCAGCCTAACTGCTGAAGAGGAAAAGGGAGCGTTATTAGAGAAGTTCTGCACTGAGAAAAACATGCTCGTAAGGGAGCTTATAAAGGCAGGGAAATCCAGGCTGTTTGCGGATGCGATTACATTGTTATTGAAGACAAAAAGTGTCGGGATATGGCAAGCGGCGGCTTCAGCATCAAAGAATGCCAGAGATATATTGACCCATATCCCAAGATCTCGAGTAATGGAGGAGATAGGCGCTGATTTTGGCGTTTTGAGGGAAGGAGACAGTCTCTGTTCTATATTTGAGGTAGATGCTTGCGGAATTGATGTTGGTGGCAAAAAAAACATGCAGGCATTTGCAGCAGAACGGCTGAATGCCCTCTCGCTGGGAAAGATAAAGAAATTTGTGGTATTTGAGGATGCTCCTTCAGGTATAGAAGCTGCAAAGTCCTTGGGCTATTATGCTATCGGTGTGTTACGGATCGGGCATGAAGAAGCTCTGCGTAAGGCTGGGGCAGACATTGTTGTTCATGACTTAAGAATGGTAAAGATTGAAGAATTAGTATGATGGTGCTAATGCTGGCTGTTTGCCAGTTGGGCGCGTTAGGTATCATTAAACATTCTTCGCCTTTTCCACATTCTCTTCCTATGTTAGTATATCAAGGAGCGGTTTCTTTCGAGTTATGGACAGGTAGGAAATATCTGATTGACATAATGTTTAACAAGGCCGAACAAATATGGCTAAAAGGATGAGGATGAAGGGGGAAATAACAGTTATCAGTTTAGCCATATTATTGCTAGTTGCGATAGTAATTCCCACCATAGGTATTTTGGAGCTCCCCCATTACACCGGAACTGGTAAAGGAGTAACTGGGTAGAGCACAGAAGGGCATGGCATGGGACATTTTCACTTTTTCACCGCCGGAGAATCCCACGGGAAGGGATTAATAGCCATAGTTGAAGGGATGGTAGCTAGCCTCCCCTTGGAAACGGTATATATCAATAGAGAGCTAAAGCGTCGCCAGGGAGGCTATGGCCGCGGCTCTCGCATGAAGATAGAACAAGACAAAGCTGAAATCGTTTCCGGAGTCCGCTATGGACTTACTATAGGCAGCCCTATTGCTCTCTTTATCCCCAACAGGGACTGGCAAAACTGGCTGGAGGTGATGAGTGTCTCCCCGCCGGAAGAGGAAGC
>CAZQBR010000104.1:0-5108 GCA_964591975.1 uncultured Dehalococcoidales bacterium | reverse complement strand
TGGTCGAGGTGAGCATGAGTCAGTAGTACGGCATCTATACTACGAGGTGGTATTGTAAACGGCTCCCAGTTTCTAAATCTGAATTCCCTTTCCTGAAACAGACCACAATCTACCATGATTCTTGTACTGCCAGTATCCAATAAATAACGGGAGCCTGTTACATTCTGTGCTGCGCCCAGGAAAGTCAGCTTAAGTTGCATTTCTACTTTTCGCCCTTTCAAAAAAATGGTATAGATGTCACTCAAGTCAACACGAGTTGTTTTGAGTTACTCCACCATATTGAGTTATTGCACACTTTAAATAGCCAAGCCATTGACTGTCAAGTCTGCCTAAACCGAATTTGTTAGCCTGATTGGATCAAACATCTCATCGAGTTGTGCAACGTTTACCTTCGCTATTTCCTCGCTCTCCTTTCCTAAACTTAATATTCCCATACTTTGGTATAATAGAAACCAGGAGGTGCATCTTGGTCATTACAAAAAGTCTCAGCTTTCAAACTAACCCCCCTTCTGAATCACATAGTATTTGCATTATCAATATAACCTCTCAAGTAGCAAGAGAGGTAGAGCAATCAGGAGTGAGTAATGGCACGGTCACTTTATTTATACCTGGCTCAACAGCGGGAGTAACGACTATCGAGTATGAGCCTGGACTTCTTGATGATTTCAAAAACATGTGGGATAGGGTGATACCCCAGAATATTCCCTATGGGCATAATAAAGCTTGGGGAGATGGAAATTGACACTCTCATGTTCGTGCCTCTATGCTCGGAGCTTCACTGACTATACCTTTTGTGGATAATAGATTAACTCTGGGCACGTGGCAGCAGATAGTTTTCATTGATTTCGACAACCGTTCAAGGTCGCGTAAAATGATGCTACAAATTATGGGTGAGTGAGCTAGCTCAGCCCTTCACTCCCTTGGGATTTTGCCTGCTCCCCCTAAAATAAAAAGGAGCTTCTACTTAAAAGGAACATGAAGGTATTAGGTATCATGGGTAGCCCCAGAAGGCAGGGTAACACCGAGATTCTTCTTGATGAAGCACTAGCAGGTGCAAAGGAGGTGGGAGCGGAGGTGGAAAAAGTGGTGGTTTCACAACTTAAAATCTCCCCATGTCGGGAAATATACGCCTGTCTCAAAGATGGCAATTGCGCCATTAAGGATGATATGCAATGGCTCTATGAGAAGCTCCTGGAGGCAGACCATATTATCTTCGCTTCGCCAATATTCTTTTACAGCGTTCCCAGCCAGGCAAAGGCCATAGTGGATAGATGTCAAGCACTTTGGGTAAGAAGACACGTTCTGGGTATGGGGAAAGAGGATAGCCAAATACGGAGGGGAGTGTTCATCTCTGTTGGCGCCACCCGAGGGAAACGGCTCTTTGATGGTGCGGTGCTCACTGTGAAGTATTTCTTCGATGCCATCGGCGTGAAATATTCTGGTGGTTTGCTAATTAGAGGAATCGATAGCAAAGCTCAAATTAAGGAACATCCAGCGGCTTTACAAGATGCATTTCGCCTTGGTCAGCAGCTTGTGTCTCCAAATACCAGGCGGTGATTTTGCAGCTTCCGTTTGGCAAATTAATAAAGAGGCTTCACACTATTGACAATAATTAAAGAATACCAGAAAAGCTGAACGAGAATGGTGAGATGAAAGTCACACTGCAGATTTTTACAAAGTTTTAAGTTTCGCCTACTTGACAAACAGGCTGTCCTTGTCTATTGTACTGACTCACTAACCTCATCGTTTGCTTTGCCTTAAGGGGGACGGATAATGCGGTTGAGATTGAGGGCACACCTATATAAGGTGCACGTGAGGGTAACCCCGCAAAATAGGCGCTTGCGCAGGCTGCTGAGCATAAATACTCAGCAGCCTTTTTCATTTATTAATTGTTGGCAGGGGCAGAGCACACTGCTTGCTATGACTGAAGAGGAAAAGGAAGTGAACAGATATGGCGATTGAGAGGTGGCGTCCCTGGGACGAACTCAAGGAGACGGAACGTCGTATGGAAGAAATGATGAGGTACCCACTCATGACGTTGAGACGCCCCCTAGTCTGGTGGCAGGTGCCTACTGAAGAAGTAGGCTGGACTCCAGGTGTGGAGATGTATGAGAAGGATGACAAGTTCGTAGTTAGAGCTGAGCTTCCCGGGATGAAAAAAGAAGAACTGGATATCTCAGTTCTGGGCGACACTTTGACCATTAAGGGGGAGCGGAAGGCTGAAGCCGAGGAAGCCAAACCCAAGAAGTTGAGGTCAAGGTCAAATAATTCCTATCTGCTCTGCCCTTATGCTTGGAATTCAAGGAGGAAAAATGGCACGAGAGGTTAAAATCTACACTACTCCCGGTTGTCCTTATTGCAGGATGGCCAAAAAGTTCCTCAATGATAACGGCGTAAAGTACCAAGAATTCAACATAGCTGAGGATAAAGCAGCCCGCGAGGAAATGACGAAGAAATGTCATTCCTTAGGTGTTCCCACAATTTGCTTCGATAACGAGATATTGGTGGGATTCAATGAAGAGGAGCTAAGACAAAAGTTAGGTCTTTAGCTCATTGAAGGAAGCTATGTATGAACTGATTATCATTGGTGCTGGGCCTGCCGGGATGACAGCGGCAGTCTATGCAGCGAGAAAAAGGCTAAATACATTGCTTGTCAGTTACGATGTAGGAGGGCAGGTTCTCTGGACAGCTGACGTGGAAAACTATATGGGATACCAATTCATTGAAGGCCCTGAGTTGATGCAGAAATTCGAAGAGCAGGTAAAGCAGTTCCCTTTGGATATGAAGGTTGGTCAAAGAGTTGAAAGCGTGTCCAGGATAAATGGAGACTTCGAAGTCAGGACGGATAAAGTGGAAACCTATCAATCTAAGGCAGTCATATTTACCACTGGGAAGCGCCCTCGCCAGCTAAATGTTCCGGGAGAGAAAGAGTTGCTCAATAGAGGGGTCACCTACTGTGCTATTTGTGATGGTCCCCTCTTTGCTGGTGAGAAGGTTGCTGTCATCGGTGGGGGCAACTCAGCTTTAGAGGCTGTCGGGGACATGATCAAAATAGCCGAGCACATTTATTTAGTATCGCTAACTCCCCTTACCGGTGACCAAATACTAGTTAACAAGGTAACCAATGCCAGTAATTTGACCATTTTCCTCGAGCATGAAGTCCTGAGGATAAAAGGAGACAGCCGTGTTGAGGGGATAAGGATAAGAGCCTTTAAAACTAAACAGGAAACGGAGTTGGATGTGGGTGGTGTCTTTGTCGAAATCGGACTCATTCCCAACTCAGAGGCGGTAAAAGAGGTAATCCCTCTCAATCGCTTTGGGGAAGTCGAAGTCAACTGTGCCAATGAAACTGGTGTGCCTGGGCTTTTTGCCGCAGGAGACGTCACCAATGTTCCTGAAAAACAGATAGTGGTTGCTGCTGGAGAGGGAGCAAAAGCTGCCCTTCAAGCTCATCGCTATCTTCAAAGGCTAGGTGGATAAAACCGAAGAAAAAGCTTACCTAAATCAATTTTCCAACCTTTGAGTACTGCAAAACTAAGAAAGGAGGGCGAAATAGAAAATGGGAGTTAAAAAAGCTGGCGAAAAATACCGCTGTAATGTCTGCGGCAATGAAGTGACGGTGACGAAAGCTGGTGGCGGTACCCTGGTCTGTTGCGGCCAGGATATGGAACTAATCAATTCATAACTTGCGGAAAACCTTACAATAGAAGTTAGACCAGTCACCAGGGCAATTCTTTAAAAGTAGACAGAGCCCATAAAGCTTTGGCAGAGCTTTTGAAAAGGAGATAAGCCGATGGAAAATGAACAGGCTAAAACCATAGAGGCGCTTCAGCTCGCTATTAAAATGGAAGTGGAGGGTAAGGAGTTTTACCAACAGGCAAGCCAGAGGAGCAGCAACAAGCTAGCTAAAGAGCTATTTCAAAGGTTAGCTAATGAAGAGGATGAACACCGCAAGAAATTTGAGGAAATATATGAAGCGCTTAAGAAAGGTCAGGATTGGCCTGACGTGGAACCACCATCCGAGAAGGCAAAAGGAATCAAATCTATATTTGCCAAGGCCACTAAGGAGCTAGGCAGCAAAATTAAAGTAGCCGAGTCTGAACTTGAGGCTATCAAGACAGCCATGGATATGGAGGTTAAGACTTACGATTTGTATCGCTCCCGAAGCGAACGGAGTACACTTTCTCGGGAAAAACGGTTCTACCAAGCCCTAGCTGCCGAGGAGCGTGGACATCACCTTGCTCTCCTCGACTCCTATGAATACTTGACTGACCCGGCAGGGTGGTTTGTGATGAAAGAACACCGCCTGGATGGAAGCTAAGCGGGCTACAGGAACATCGGAGGCAGGAAGTATGTTAGAGATTAAACAACTAAGTGTAGCGGTGGAGAGCAAGGAAATTCTGCACGACGTGAATATAACGATTAAAAGTGGAGAAACTCATGCCCTCTTCGGTCCCAATGGCAGCGGGAAAAGCACCCTACTTATGGCTATAATGGGCTTCCCCAGGTATCGGATAACCAACGGCAACATAATTTTCAGAGGCACGGATATAACTAAGTTGCCTCTGGATGAGAGAGCCCGTTTGGGGATTGGCATGTATTTCCAGCGGCCACCAGTCGCTCGAGGGGTCAAGACACGCGATATGCTCGCTGCCTCCCTTCAAGGGCGAGGAAATGAGCACAGTATCAGCCAGCTGGCAGAGGAAGCTGACCTGGCTGATTTTCTGGATAGGGAGATAAACTACGGATTTTCCGGAGGAGAGATAAAGCGCTCGGAGGTAATGCAGTTATTGGCTCAAAAACCTGAACTGTCCTTACTGGATGAGCCTGAGTCTGGAGTTGATTTGGTAAATATAGCACTGATAGGTCAACTGATAAATGAACTTTTGGAAAAGGATATCCGAATACGTGACCGCAAACGCGCTGGACTCATTATCACCCATACTGGCCATATTTTGAACTATGTTAACGCCCACACTGGCTACGTTATGATCGATGGCAAGCTAAGCTGTGGTGGTGATTCTCATGAGATACTGGCAACTATCAAGGAAAAGGGCTACGAGGAGTGTGCCAAATGCATCAGGTAGAACCTCCCAAAACAATTAAGG
>CAZQBR010000103.1:0-5140 GCA_964591975.1 uncultured Dehalococcoidales bacterium | reverse complement strand
TCGAAGAACTGGATGTAAAGAAAGTTGGCGTGTCTCATTGTACCGGGCTCAGGGCGAGTGTTATGATGGCCCACGAGCTTGGTGACCGCTTCTTCTTCAACAATGCTGGCAACAGAGTTGACATCGTCTAGAAAAGGCGAAAGGGCTTATCTAGAGAAGGCAGCTAATAGAATAAAGCTTGATTCACTATGATTATATACAAAGTAATTAATAGGGGGTAATAGATAGTGAGAATTACAGGTATTGATCACCTGCATACTTTTCAGAATGACTTGGAAGGAGCTATCAATTTTCTTTCTAATATCCTTGGCAACAGGTGGATTGGGCCGCTTGAGCGACCTATTGTCAATGTAAAAGTGGCTTTTTCTGATGGTGGACTTGAAGCAGTGGAACCAATGGGACAAGACAAATTTGGGACTGCTTCATATTTAGCAAAGCATGGGCCGGGTCTTGCCTCAATAGGTCTAAAGGTGCCTGAACTTGATGCTGCTGTTTCCGAGCTTGAGGCTAGGGGCATCCGCTGTATGACCAAAACGGCACCCAACCGCACGGATATAGGTCTTAAGGCAGCCGTTTTCGACCCCGATTCTTGTCACGGCATCAAGCTTGAGCTTCTGCAGTATAATAGTACGACACCAATGGCCGTAGCCAGTCTCAATTGGGCAGAGAAAATGCCATGGGCACAGGCTCCGATACATCCGAAATCAGCGACCGGCATCCGGGTGGGCTCGATTGACCACCTCAATCTGTTCCAGTATGACCTTGAAGATTCTGTTAGGTTCTTTGCTGATATTTGGAGCGCAAAATGGATTGGCCCGATAGAGCGCCCCGAATTGAAATTTAGAATGGCTTTTTCCGACATAGGAATTAATATAATACAGCCAACAGGACAGGACAGGCTGGGAATTACCGACTACATGAAGCAACATGGGGAAATAATAGGTTCTGTAGGCTACAAGGTACCTGATCTTGAAGCCGCCATTTCCGAGCTTGAGTCCAAGGGCGTCCGCCTGATTAATCGTGTAGATTATAGTGACAAGCCGCATGGGGACCTTAAGGCAGCTGTTTTCGACCCCGCTTCTGCTTATGGCATCATGTTTGAGATAGTTGAGTATCAGGCGTCAGCTCCAGTGGCCTTAGCTAACTTGAATTGGAACAGAGAGCTACCATGGATGCTCGGGGCAACACCGACCACCTCCTCCTAAATTTGCAAGTTAAGACCCATAACGGAGGCAAAAATGATGGTCCTTGGCCGATTAGGCCCAGGGATAAAGTTGGTCATTAGTGTTGCCAACGGATTGAGGATGTAACTTATCGGTTACAATAAATGCCTTGGAAGTAGCTAAGAAGAGGAGGTTTTAATGCTTTCGGCTGGTAAAGGTGTTTGGATTCTAGCAGAACATAAGCAAGGACAACTGGACGATGTTGTTCCTGAAGTAGTAAGCATGGGTCGCCAGCTTGCTGACGAACTCAAGGAAGAGGTTGAGACTGTAGTCATAGGAAGTAAAGATGACAAGCTAGCAAAAACACTGGCAAGCTATGGTGCAGATAAAGTATATTTTATAGAGAGCCCCTTGCTCCCGGAGTATTCTGCTGAGCTTTACCTCGAAGTTCTTTCAAGGCTTTTTGAAGACGAGAACCCGGAGATAGTTTTGTGCGGGGCTACTTTGGTGAGCAGGGACCTGGCACCGAGGTTAGCCGCCCGACTAAAGACAGGGCTGATAACAGAATGCACAGGTTTAACAGTAAACAGCGAGGGAGAATTACAGTTTACTAAACTGACTTATGAAAATAGGATAAGCACTACCTTAATTTGTCCTGGTGCCGGGCCTAAGATAGCCACGGTTAAGCCCGGTGTAATGAGTATAAGGAAACCAGATAGTACCAGGAGGCCACAAGTAAAGCTAATTACCCCGCAACTCAATAAGAAGGAGCCTCGCTGTAAAACTACAGGTTTCATGAAAGCCGACCCGGAAAAGATTGGTCTTGATGAAGCTGAAATCATTGTCGCCGGTGGCCGGGGATTGGGCAGCGCCAACAATTTCCAGATTCTTAGCAGGCTAGCCAGGAGCTTAGGTGGTGTGGTAGCGGCATCTCTTGGAGCTATAGATGAGGGATGGGTTCCCCGAAAGAGCCTGATCGGGCAGACAGGGGTAACAGTAACTCCAAGGCTTTACATTGCCTGTGGCATATCAGGGTCAATCTACCACGCTATGGGGATGAAAGAGTCTAAATTTATCGTAGCGATTAACAAAGACCGAAACGCACCCATCTTCAATTATGCCGATATGGGTATTGTTGGTGATGTGCTAGAGATTATACCTGAAATAACTAACCGATTGGAGGTGCTATCTAGCGATATTACTCAGCAGGGTAAGGGGACAAGTAATGCCTGAGAAGTTTGATGTGATAATCGTCGGTGCTGGGCCAGCAGGCACTACGGCTGCCTTAGCACTAGCCCAAGCCGGTTTAAGTGTTGCTCTTTTTGAACGGGGCGAGCAACCTGGGGTAAAGAACATGTTTGGGGGGGTACTATGCTACACTGAAGCACCAAATAAGCTTTTACCTGACTTCTGGAAACAAGCTCCTATAGAAAGATATGTAACCAGACATATTGTTACCTTCCTGACATCTGGTTCCTCCCTCTCCGTTTCCTTTGCTGATAGCGAGTTTGGTCAACCTCCTTACAACGGGGTTACTTTGCTAAGGGCAGAATTTGACCAGTGGTATGCCCAAAAGGCGCAAGAGGCCGGCGCCTTTCTCGTTACTGAGACAACAGTGAACGACCTTGTTTGGGATGGGGATAGAGTTACAGGTGTTCAAGCTGGTAGGAATGACGGGATAGTTTATGCTGATGTAGTCATTGCTGCTGATGGAGCAAATTCACTCCTGGCTAAAAAGGCTGGGCTCAGAAAGGACTTTTCTTCGTCTGATTTTGCTGTTGCCGCCAAAGAGATACTAGCTCTCCCCGCTGAAACGATAGAGGAAAGGTTTGGTCTGGCAAACAATGAGGGCTTGGCGCAAACTTTTATTGGTGCCTGCACTCAGGAGTTGGCAGGAGGCGCATTTTTATATACTAATAAAGCCAGTCTTTCACTGGGAGTGGTAGCCAGATTGAGCTCACTTCAGGAAAGGAAAATATCCATCGCCGAACTTCTTGATGATTTCAAGGAGAATCCTGGTGTAAAGCAATCAATCAAAGATGCTACCTTGAAAGAGTATTCCGGGCATCTTATTCCTGAGAGCGGGCTAAATATGATACCTGAGCTTTACGGTGATGGTATCCTGGTAGCTGGTGATGCTGCCGGTTTCTTGTGCTCAACAGGGCTGACACTGGAGGGGATGAATTTTGCTCTCGCTTCTGGTTTAGCTGCCGCTGAGACAGTGAAGATGGCAAAGCAAAGTGGAGATTTCTCCAGGAGGGCATTGGCCTACTATAAGACCCTCCTCAAGGAAAATTTTGTGCTTCAGGATCTCAAAACTTTCCGCCATGCCCCGGACCTTCTGGCAAACCCTCGGGTGTATGGGTTATATCCACAACTCCTCTGTGGCATATCAAGACGGCTTTTTAAGGCTGATGGGCAACCAAGGAGGAAGCTCTGGAAATTGGTCAAAACAGAGATGAAGGGCAAAACTTCACTCTGGCGCTTGGTTAAAGATATGATACAAGTAGGGCGTGCACTGATATGGCCATAGAAGATAAGTTAACCACAACAAGATTCAATGTTGACATACAACCTCATATAAAGGTTGACTCCGAGATATGTGAAAAATGTCCAGAGAAGCCCTGCTTATACGTTTGCCCGGTTCAAAACTATATCGTGATGAATGGTAGATTGGTGTTTTCCTGGCAGGGTTGTATGGAATGTGGTGCTTGTCGCATAGCCTGTTCAAGACAAGCAATTACCTGGGACTACCCGCGAGGCGGTTTTGGTGTCGCTTTGCGGTATGGATAAAGCCCAAAGTATTAACCTATAGGGACTGTAATGAATATAGTGGTGTGCGTAAGGCCGGTACCCGACCCCAGCATTATCTCGCTAGACTCCCATACCGGTCACATTGATAGTAATGACCTGGTCTATATGGTCAACCCTAGTGATATGGTGGCTGTAGAGGAGGCTGTACGAATAAAGGAGAGGAATGGCAATAGCCAGGTTACCCTTGTGTCTATGGCTCCCCCTTTAACTGAGAAGCTATTACACCATTGCTTGGCTCTAGGCGCTGACGAAGCCATACTTATTTGGGATAGAGGCTTGGATAGTTCCGATAGCTATGCTACGGCATTGATACTTGCTAAAGCTATTCGCTCTCTCCAGTATGACCTCATCTTCTGCGGAAGCAGAGCGGTTGATACTCAGGCTGGGCAGGTTGGTTACATAGTTGCCGAGATGCTAGGTACACCAATAGTATCTAGGGTAGTGGGTATCGGGGTTTCACCTCAGGGCGATAAGGTCACAGTAGAAAGCAAGCTGGAGGGCGGGAATAGAGAGAAAATTGAGATCGTTCTTCCTGCACTTCTAGCTGTGGAGGCTGGGCTTAATGAACCACGATATGCCAGCTTACCATCCTTAATGGCAGGACTTAGGAAAAGTGTTAAGAAATTTAACTTGAGTGAACTAAGACTTTCTCCCGAAGAAGTAGGCTCAAAGGGAGCAAAAATTAGGGTTGTGGCTCTATCAGCACCCAAACCAAGACCTAAAAAGCTTTTCACTCCTGATAGTAGTCTTTCAGCAGCAGAACGAACGCGGCTCATTATGTCAGGTGGTGTTCCCCAGAAGGCAAAGAGTTTATTTGAGGGTAGTGCCAAAGAAGTTAGCTCAAAGTTTATCGAGTTCCTTAATCAAGTCAATATTCCGCAGTAAGACGGATTGAATTACATGCAAACATGAATCGCGTGTCGAATACGCTCGAGTAGATAATAGGGTCTCACCAGCCACTACAGAGCTACTTATCCCTAAGAGAAGGAATGGCAAGACTCTCGAGCAGTTGGAGCAGATGTGTGGCGTGCCGCGAGACGGTAAGACAACTCCTGGCCAAATATGGCCACACACAAGAAATGCTATGAAGATGTTATTATGCACGGGTCTCTTAGCAAATTCGCTATGCTGAAAATATGAAACCTAAATTTTTCTACGGCTAT
>CAZQBR010000102.1:0-5362 GCA_964591975.1 uncultured Dehalococcoidales bacterium | reverse complement strand
GTGGACAGCTTGGGTGAGGGCAAGGTCTATCGAACCGATGAGGATAGCACGATCGAATTCATTACTGATGGGGAAAAGCTGTGGGTGAGGGGAGAGAAGTGAAAGACTGGTGGGAAAGTGCAGACTCGTGATCTCGTTGACTTTGTTCCCGACCTTACAATATACTTGCTCTTGACTGGGAGGTAAAAAAATGAAAAAAATAGTGGCAGTAGTGCTTCTGGTAGCCATGGTTCTGGCTTGTGCCAGTGTCGCTGCTTGCGGAGGGGGTGGAGTGACACCACCGCCCGCAGGAGAACCGACACCTGCACCACCCAGTGAAACAACTCCACCACAGCCATCCGATGGTGGGGTAACGCCGCCATCATCCGGTGGTGGCTTCACCTGGGATGATATGCCCGTTTACCCCGGGGCTGCTCAAGTGGCAAAGGGAAGCTGGATGGAGCCTCCAGAGGAAGGGGAAATGAGCAGGGTGGAATGGAGGCATTATCAAACCGGCGATGGCAAGGACAATGTGATTACCTTCTACAAGTCCGCAATGCCAGGAAAAGGCTGGCAGGAGATGGCATCAATGGAAATGGGGGAACTTAGTTGGCTCATGTACACCAAGAATAATGAGGCGGATTTGGCTTGGGTGTATGTTGGCGAAGGAGATGGCGAGACCCTGATTCACGCCATGAGAGCGAGTGAGTAACGAGCGAATAGCTTGATTTTCTCACCATATTCAGGAGTGTAGCGGCTGGGTCGTTTCCTAGGCGTTACCTTCACGTCTGGAGCATCCGGTAGCATGTCGTTTCTGGGCATTCCCCAGCAGTGGTTAGTCCTGACATAGCTGTAATCTCAGTAGGGGCAGATAATCCCTTTGGCCACCCCAGCTCTGAGGTGGTGGGGAGATTAGTGGACAGGTTGGGTGAAGACAAGGTCTACCGAGCAGATGAGAATGGGACCATTGAGTTCATTAACGATGGAGAAAAGCTGTGGGTGAGGGTGGAGGAGTAAGAGGAAATCCTATATTGACCTTATCTCCTCCCGCATAAATCTTGTGTAGGAGATAGCGAAGCATATAGCCGCCAAAGCAATTATGCCTACTATCTGGGGCCAGGCGAGCAAAAGACTCTGGTTGAAGGGGAGAGGAGTCTCCATCCTTCCGGTATAGGTGCTCATCATTATTAGTGCTGGATTAAAGCTAGCCCGCTCAGGAGTTAACAAGGCGGAGGTGGCTTCGCCATAAAGAGTGGCGGGAGAAATGCGTCCAATTGCCCCTGAGATTTCATAATGGTTGGCTATCACCCCCATGGTAGAATTCTGATCAAGTGGGACCATGGTGTTAGCAATGGCGCCAGCAATCACGCCCATAAAGACGAAGAGGAACAGCCACAAGCCTATGGAAGCCAGTATGGAAGTGGTGGAGGATTTGAACAAAACGGAGAAAAGAACGGCCAACGCCATCCAGAAGGCTCCATAAATTACGCTTATCAGGGTAAAGAATATGAGCCGCAAAACCTCATCCGAGCCTGGTGGCACGCCAACGATGCGAAGCCCCAATCCAGCAACGATAGCAATTACAGTCACTATAATCATGGCCAGGATAGCTAATCCGGCAAGAAACTTGCCATTGATTACCGAATCACGATAGATTGGTTGGGATAAAAGCCGGCTCAGGTTGCCGCTAGTTCGCTCACTATTTACGGCATCGAAACCAAGGGCTATGCTTATAATAGGGATAAAAAGGGCCAGGAAGAAGAGGAAAGATAGCGACGCTCCGCCAGAGAGAGTGAAGATTCTGAGAAAGATAAATTCGGTGCTTGGAGTTACCACGCCTCTTATATTTTGGATAGCTGTATAAGTAGCGAACATTGCCGCCAACAAAACTAGAAGAAAGAGGATTAAGAATCTTTTACTAGCAAGATGGTCAGCCAGCTCCTTGCGAAAAATAGCAGACATAGCTAAGCCTCTTTAGAGTACTTTTTGTAAATCCTCTCCAGACTATATTCTTCGATTTTCATTCCAACCAGTAGGCTGCCACTATCTACAATTACTTTGGCTATTTGTCCCCTCAAATCCTTAGCACAGCTAATAAGTAGGGAGTTACCAGAACTTTGCACTTCCATCACCCCTGCAACATGTTTTATAGAATCGATAAGTTCAGGATTCGCTTGAGCTACCTCAGCCTCAATGCTATATTGCCCGCCACCTGTAGCCTGCTTTCCCAAGCGGGCTATAGGCCCTTCAGCTACTAGATGCCCCCTGGCTAATATGCCTACCTGAGTACATATCTTCTGCACTTGAGGTAATTGGTGGGAGCAAAAGATAACAGTCATCCCTTTCTTAGCCATCTTCACTATGAGGTTGAGGATATCATCAATGCCGTTGGGGTCTATACCAGAGGTGGGTTCATCGAGAAAGACAAGCTTGGGCTCCTTAATCCATATATCAGCAATACCTAATCTCTGTTTCATCCCCCGGGAGAGTTTGCTAACCTCCAGGTCTGCTACCTGAGATAATTCCACTGTAGCCAGGAGGTCATTTATGACCTCCTCAATTTCCCCCTTCGGCAGGTTATTTAATTCGGCAGTATATCTCAAATTTTGCCTTGGAGTTAGGTCTTCATAAAAGCCAAACTTTTCTGGCAGATAGCCAACGATACGCTTTACCTTTAGGGGCTCTCTGGTCGAGTCGTAGCCACAAACTTGCGCTGTCCCTGAGCTAGGCTCAGTAAGCCCGATAAGCATTAATAGGGTCGTCGTTTTACCTGCGCCATTAGAGCCAAGGAAACCAAAAATTTCACCTTCTTCTATACGAAGATTGAGCCTGTCAACAGCAGTAAAACCATTGTAAGCTTTGGTTAAATCTTTTGTCTCGACAACAACTTGCCCCATTCCTTATCGCCTGCCCAATTTTTTAAAGCCTACTGCCAAGCCAACTATCACAGCAACTACGATGCCGGCCCCTATCCACCCCCATCTGGTAGATGTTCCTACTGTCACCCTGATATCCAATTCAGGGGGTGCAGTTGAGGTGTTTGGGTCACTATCAAATTGCAGAGTCGTCATATAGTCCCCAGCTATAGTCTTGGACGGTGGCTTTATGGTAACTTCAATCTCCCGCTGCTCCAGCGGAGCCATTCTCTCTATCTTATCTGGATTAAAGGTTATTCTCCACTCTTCATTGGCGATTCCAGATGGCTTGCTTGAATAGAATGCTATTTTGTTGAAATCATCTGTTCCCGTATTGGTGATTATGATAGAGAGATAGCTCTCCTTCCCGGCTGTAGCCTTAATATTGAGCCGCCCAGTATCCGTATCGGCCAGGAAGCCATACCTGGCAGTGATTCTAGCTGTAAGATCAACGCTGGCTTTGACATCCTCCGCAGCAGCTTCCAGTGTTATAGTATAGTCTCCCGGCTCTGGGTATAGCCAATACGGTGATATAGCAGTAACTGCAAGGCTCTCTGGATATGTGCTGCTTGGGTCGAGGCGAATAGCCGATACCTGTGCTGTGTCGGTTATAGACTGCGTTATGCGCACTGTCCATCCAGGAGGTCCCGTAGCTAAAAGGTCAAAAATCTGTGGCTCTTCTCCACCGATATACGATAACTTGATTGAGAACACAAAAGAAGAATCAGCTGGCCCGCGCTGTACGGGATATTTAGCTTCAAACTCAATTCTTTCTTCAGGCAAGGAGCTTTGCTCCTCCGATTGGGCTGCAATTGTTTGCTGATTTACCAGCCCGCTAAATATTGCTAGACCTAGCAGAAGACAGGTTATAATGCAGGTTAGTTTGAATTTGCTCATTTTGAGAACTCCCCGTTATAATATTTGTTACTATTTTAGCGCAGTTGGTTTATCATATCAACCGTAAAGGAGAAAGGATTTCATGCCAAGGATAGATAATCGAGCTAATAATGAACTTCGCCCAGTGCATATAACCTTGGGCTATCAGAGCTTTGCTGAGGGTTCAGTTCTTATAGAGCTAGGGCAAACAAGGATTGTGTGCTCCGTAAGCATGGAGGAGAGAGTGCCCCATTTTCTCAGAGGCAGCGGAGGGGGCTGGGTTACTGCTGAATATGCTATGCTGCCTCGCTCCACACTTACTCGCATACCCCGTGGTAAAGTAGGGGGAAGGAGCCAGGAAATCCAACGCCTTATTGGTCGCAGTTTAAGGGCAGCAATTGACTTAGCTTCCCTGGGAGAGAAGACCTTCATTGTCGATTGTGATGTGCTGCAAGCAGATGGTGGCACCAGGACAGCAGCTATCACTGGCGGATATGTCGCTCTATTTCAAGCCTGCCACAATCTGAGAAAGCAAGGCTTTTTGCCCTTTATGCCGCTCAATAAAATGATAGCTGCTACCAGCACTGGCATTGTGGATGGTAACATGCTACTCGACCTTTGCTACGAAGAGGATTACCGCACTGAAGTTGATTTCAACGTGGTAATGACAGACGAAAACGAGTTTGTGGAAATTCAAGGGACTGCTGAAGGTAAGCCTTTCTCCAAAGAAGCTGCCGATTCCCTGCTTTCGTTAGCCCATGAAGGAATCAACGAGCTATTCAAAATTCAGAAGGAAGCTATAAGAGCTTTATCTTAGACAGGACCCTGCGCTTATAATATTGAGCAGCTCGCAAGTTACATTTGAGCCATCATTAGTATGAAGGCTTTAGTTCGTCATCTTTGCGATTGGATTGAAGCCTAACCAACCATATTGGGGCTCAATATACAGATTTGCAGCCTAGGCTATACTTGGTAAATCCAAGATGCATATCATTGTGGCTGTAGGTCGTAAGCTTCTATCAGCCTTCTATGCTATTCTGAAGAGGGGTATTCCTTTTGACCCTAACTGAGAGGTGAATTGTGCCAGTTTGCCCTGGTAAGGCATTGACAGCAATATAGTAGTCATCAACACAAGCCAGCACATCCCCTTGTTTCAGACCGAAAAGATTGCTATCATAAAGCGCTTCTACAGAACATGAGACTCTAGATGCTCCAAATGGGATACAAGAATCAAAGGAGGAACTTATGTCACAAAAAGTAACTAAAGAAGAGCTTTTAGCCAAAGCAAAGAAACCGGCGGAAGATGCTATGAAACTGCACACATTTTACCGTGGCAAAATGCAAACAGTGCCCAAATGCCAAGTTCGTGACTTTAATGACTTCGCTATCTATTATACCCCTGGAGTTGCTGAGCCCTGCAGGGCGATAAAAGCAGATGAATCAAAGTTTCACGAATTCACCAATAGAGGGAACACTATAGCTGTGGTTTCTGATTGCACTCGAGTGCTCGGTCTGGGAGACATTGGACCTAAAGCAGGCTATCCTGTGATGGAAGGGAAATGTTTGTTATTCAAATACCTTGGTGGTGTAGA
>CAZQBR010000101.1:0-5397 GCA_964591975.1 uncultured Dehalococcoidales bacterium | reverse complement strand
TCACTTCGTTCAGGGTCAGAATGACAAGGGGAGCGAAGGGCTTAGAGCTTCGACTCGGAACAAGTTCCGCAATCTCAGGATGAGATTGCCACGCCTTCGGCGCGCAATGACACGTCCCCTGCCAAGTAATGGGATGTGGTGGGAGGGTCTCCTTTCTCGCCGTCCCAAAACGCTTTGATATGTCACCCACCTATCCGGCCTAGTTCATGAGAGGAAACCTACCAGAGATTGGACAGATAGCTCAAATGTATATTTTTACTTTCGGATACATGTGAACCATACTCCTATTCCTAGAGGTCAGAGCTACGTGGTAGAATAGAGGCAGGTCTTAATGAGTATTCGTGAAGCCTGGTATGGTATGCTTACATGCTCATAAAGGCTATAGCAAGCAGCAAGGCTAGGGCGCTAGTGTGTGGAGAAAAATCTCAGGAGAATTCCAAATGCTGAGAAAATCTTATATGACAAAATGCACAATGTGGAGGAGGAATTATATGCGGTTAGTGAGAATAGCTTTGATATTGGCTACAATGGTAATTTTATTCTCAGGATGCAGTGGGCACACGTATACCCAGACTATCGAAATTACTGCTGAACCTTTGAATGTGAGTGGCCTCCACACAAAAGTCGAGTACTATCGAGATGCTGAGCTGGTAGAATCTATACATTTTCTTGATGGGGACGGTGACGGCATTATTGATGGGAAATCAGGTCCCACAGATAAGGGGCACTGGCCCAAGGGTTGGGAGTGGTTTGATGACCTGTATAAAGATGTTACCGTAGGGCACTCTACGATAACGGTAACAGGCGAGAAGGTAAAATTACAAGACGGCATCTCCTACGAATTTCTGGTTGGGGAGTACGAGTGCGAACGAGTTGGGTGAAATAAAATAACAGAGCCTTTTCTTGGGAGTGCACCTAATGTCATGTTGAAAACTCAACATTTCATCGATTTGTTAGCCCACGTTATGATTAAAGAAAAGAGGCAGGCATACCGCTTAAAAGTCGTTTTCTAACCTGAGGGGCGGCTTGCTATTGACCTAAGTACTATTGACATGGAAGCATTCATGTGACAATAATACAGGAAATTTGGAACTAGGAGGGAGGATTCCATGGCAACAGCTTATTGTATGAAGTGCAGAAAAAAGGTAGATATAAAGAATCCTAAGCAAGTTACACTCAAGAATTCCAGGCCGGCGGTACAGGGTGTCTGCCCTGCTTGTGGCACAAAGGTATTTAGGATAGGGAAGGCTTAGATACTCAGAATTACTTGCCAAACGTATCTAGCCCAGCTACTCGTCAGGCAAGAGTGTAGTTTGTAAGAATTATAGCTGCTAGAGTTGCTTATGTTGCTGGCTAGCTTGCTGCCAGAGGTATGCTTGCCAGTGACCGGAGTTCTGGTGTTGACTATCCCTGATAAGAGTGGCTCTCTGCTGGCATCCCTATCAGAATGATTAGGGCAATTAGCTTTTCATTGCCTCTACCCAGCTGAGTTGCAGATTGCTTCTTACCTGATTGTACCTTCGAGTGACCTCAAATGGAGTCTATGTACTCGCTCAGGTGATTGGTAGTGCATTGTTCCATTGCTTGTTATTGCCAGGTGAGTAAGCGGTTGCGAGGCATAGCCGAAGCAAACCGGGGAGGGATTCATTGCTAGCCTCTTCGCGGAGCCTGTCCTGAGCGGTGAAATTCTTCCCCTTCACTTCGTTCAGGGGAAGAATTTCAAGGGGAGCGAAGGGCTCAGGGCTTCGGCTCGGAAGAAGCTCCGCGGTTTCTCCCAACACGTGCAATGGGATTGGCATGCCTTCGGCTCGCAATGACACGTCCCCTGCCAAGTAAAGGGGATGTGGAGGGAGGGTCTCCTTTCTCACCGTCCCAAAATGCTTCGAGATGTCACCTGTCTATCTGAACTAGATCAGCCTACACTACTTGAACAAGCCTATTTCATTCTCCGATTGTATCCTATGATTGGTCTTCCAGCGTCTTAGCTTTATGTTCACAGTAAATTACGGTGCCCCAGAACTCAATCCCTAAGTGGAGAGGCGGCATGTCTAGAGCCCCGACGAAGGAACCTTGATTGAACTACTTATAAGCAAAGCCGGTCCAATGATGCCATCAATGCTCCCAATCACGTCATTTTGTGCTGTTAGGCATCCATAGTGAGCACTGTTCCATTCAGGCTATCGCCATCAGGGGGCATTTCAGTTATTCTTCCCTTGTGGTTCCGTCTCCGTCCGTTACTATCCTGGAGTCAAATCAGATGCGCTTTACAGAGCAACTGGAGCATAGTACAATTCACCTAATCTGGTAAGGGAGGTTATTAAAATGTCTCAGAAAGAAGTCTTGAGCCTGTCACAAGCTCGTGCAGCTGTTGAAGCAGCTCTTTTGGAGGCTTCCAAGGAACCGAGCCGTCCCATGGCAGTTGCGGTTGTAGACGAGCGGGGTGACCTTGCTTATTTCGGTCGAATGGATGGATCTTATCCTCTTTTTGTACACATGGCCATAATCAAGGCCTATACGGCGTCACATATGTTGAGGGATACAGCCGTCTTCGCAGAGCGCGACCATGAGTTGGGTAGAGAACTTGCAACATGGGGAGACGATAGGCTTACATACATAAGGGGAGGCCAATGCATAGTTAAACCTGGCGAAGGTTTCATTCCCGGTAATCCAAGTAAAGGTACCGTGATTGGTGGCATTGGAGCAAGTGGACGTACACCGGAAGAAGATGAGATGATAGCTTTAGCAGGCCTAAAAGCAATAAAATTCTGAATCCGGTTTCAAATTTCTGGGCTTTAAGCTGTCCTCAGAATTATGTGCAGCTAGTTTTTGATTTTCACGCTCGCCTATGTGCAGTATGACGAAAAGACCAAGAGGAATGATGACTATTGAGGAATGCCACCGCTGCCTCAGCTAACTAGTGATTACCGAATTAGCCACTGAAGACCCACAAATAAGTGCGAAGGCTTGTCTCCATGCCTAACCATGGCCCAGAGCAACCTTCTAATTTTCCTTGTTCTCTCTCAAGAACTCCTCAGCAATGTGCACGGCCTCATTAGCCGATATGTCCAAGGGCTCCTCGTACTTAACCTCGATAAAGTCCTTTTCCAGCTGCTCAATATAAGCCCGGAACTCGGGGTTATGGCCAGTCATGAACCCGAGTTTTGCCTCGAATTCCTCAGCCTCTCTATCAAGGTCTGAAATATCTAGGTTGAGATGTAGCAAATCGTTCAGCCTTCTTACCGCCGCTCTTATCGCCTTAGGATTACGAGAGATGATGATATTGAACTCTGGATAGTAGCTTACTGCAACGGTGACGCACACCATTTGAACTCCCTTTTTCTGGCAAGTGTGGAGCAACGCTGTGCCCCATCTACCTGGCCCCTCATAACTGAGGGGCTGCATACTGTATTTCTGCATCTCTTCTTTGAGCTGGTCAGAACTGCAGAGGCAAGAAACCCTGGGTTCCTTGGTGTACGGGATCTTGTCTAGCACACCACCCAGCAGGTAGATTCTAGAAACAGCGAACTCCTCAACTACTCCTAAGATAGCGTCTGAGTATTCCTCCCAGTTTAAATTTGGTTCTGTGCCCAGGAAGAGAATCAAATCATTATCTGCATTAGGATTGACCCAGTAGAAGAATTGGTTTTGGGGAAAGCGGTGCTCTTTAAGAATGCCGTCCTCGATTCTTATTTGGGGTCTTAGCGAAAGTTGGCCTGGCACCTGGAATATATGGAACTTATCTATGGGTATCTCGGCGAATCTCTTCGCCTCCAGTTTACTTGCCAGGTATCGGGTGCTTCCTGTGGCAGACTCCCCTCCATCAACCCATCCACTGATGCCACAAACCATGTAGGGGTGTCTTAACGTCGGCTTCTCCGTGATTATTACATTTCCTTGCCTGTCCATCTTAGCCCTCCATCGAGCTTCTTAGCCCACCAACTTGTATTCCGTCTCTATTAAAATTATAAGCCCTGTATCTTATAGTTGTCTAGGCTGCGGGCTGTGCCACAATTACCCATGATGAAGGGTTTTGATATCTTCAGAGCCGTAGTTCATCTACCGAGAATTAAGGAAAACATTGATTGTTAACTCTGTTATCTATTGGAGGGTTAAAGTTCCTCTGCTAAAAGCTATGACTTGTTCTTCCAAAAAACTGAGGGAGGTATCAGATCTACCTCGGTGTTTGAGGCGGGTTTAGGGCAAGAATAAACCTGTAAATCATAACCAATGACTCGACAAGGGATTCAAGAGAATAAATAATGTCTTTACTACAGCGCAATACCATGAAGGTTTATCAACTAATTTCCAGCTTATTTTTCTACCTTTTCCAGTTCCTCTTGTTTACCCTGGGTCAGGTCTAACTCGTAAAAATCACTACCCTCGCCCGGTAGTATCATGAGAAATTCTGAAGTATAGTCTATATAGGCAACAGCTTCGCTTACGGTGAAATTGAGCACATGCCCACCAGCATCCTTGTCTTTGGTCAAGAAGTGAAGATGATAGCCAGGCACATTTACAGTGGAAACGTAAGCGGGGCAACGGAACCCCGCGATTGTTCCTTCCACACCTTTAAATTCAAAGGTGGGCTGATTCTTGGTAACTTCAACTAGCGGTGGGTATGGCTTCTCTTGCCCCGGCACGCTTCTCGTCTTCATATAACTGAAAGTACCATCAATCCTGATCGCATAGAAGATGTTATCCGTCGGCAGAAGCTCATCCAGGGACTCTTGCAGTTGTTCGTAACCGATACCTTCCGGCAATGTCTTTTGATGGTCGGCATCAAAGAAGGTGACACAAGCAAATGGCGTCTCCATGCAATCAGACACAGGATAGGCAATACCATCTGCCTTCACCTGATAAAAGCTACCCTCGAACCCAACCATTTCTCCATCAAGGCCTTCAAAGGTTCCTATGCCGAAGTCTCCGTATTGTCTGAGTGTTCCAAAGGTTACCACCCCGTCGTAAACGCCATCAAGGAGAGCGCCTATGGTGGATATTTGAGTTAGAGTTTCTCTCTGAGCTATTGGATTATCAGCGTATTCCTGGGGGGTTGTGCTCGTCGAACACCCTGTCACAGCTATGAACAGCAAGCACATCAATGTTATGACAATCCCCGGATAAAGCTTTTGCCTGGTAAACATTCTGTACCTCCAGCTAAATCTCTATATATGGTAAAGGCTAAAATTTGGCCTGACAATTATAGCAAAGATTGCGTGTCCATCGAGGCTGGATGATGCTTTCCAGCCGTGTCTAACTCTGCTAGCACGAAAGGGCTAAATTTTATCTTTCAAAACCTGAAGGCAAATATCAGATGCTACCCATCGCTGGAGGTGGATTTAGGGTAAGAACAAACTTATAATCCCAGCTTTATTTAACTATAACTTTGACCAAAATATC
>CAZQBR010000100.1:0-5402 GCA_964591975.1 uncultured Dehalococcoidales bacterium | reverse complement strand
TTTCCCTACCCTTAACATCCAGTTCTTCAGCTTTTACCCCCTCAAATTTCTGTGCGGCCAACTCCAGGAGCATCTTCTTAGCTTTTTTAGCCGCTTTCCTGACGACGTTTCCATTAGAACAAAGGTCACAGGAGCCATCGGGTGACATCAGTGCAAAGCCGTGGTCTAAGCTAAATGGTTTGATATTAACATCTTCGTATGATATCCCCAATTCGTCGGCCACAATCTGGCAATAGGCAGTCCAGGGGTTGAGTCCGATATCAGATTGTTCCCCTATGATGCTAGCTGTCCCATCATTCTCAATCATGACCGCTGCACAACCTACTCCTCGTACGTCATCCCACTCATGGGTCCAGGTAAAGGCCATGCCGTGCATTCTTCCATTGGGAAGCCTCTTGGTGCCTGCGGGGTGCCACTTCTCATCCCAGCCTATGGACTTTTTACCTGCCTCTATGCACTCCTTTAGGCTATCTCTATCTGGGAATCCGTGCTCACGCTTGTACTTCGAGAGATGCGTCGTATCTTTTCCCTCATAGCCATCGTTCTTCAGTGCGACTTCCGTTGGGTCAAGTCCTAGCTCATTAGCTACATGGTCGAATATCAGGGTAAAGCATAAAGTGTTTGGGAGCTGCTCGCAGCGATCCCACCAGGCTGGTCCTTTACTAACATCCGCTTGTGTAATTTCACATAATAGATTTGGAATCCTGGTATTATCAATGAAGTGGTCAATGCCAGATGTACACGCAAACACAGCAAACACATTTTTCATTTGTACCGCAGTGATTGTTCCATCCCTTTTAGCCCCCACTTTAAAGTAGCCAACCATTATATCGCCGGCCTCACCAAAGAACTCTTCCCTTCGGTCATACAGTAATTTCACAGCTCTTCTAGTCCTCCTGGCCAATAATGCCGCCAGAATGTTTATCCCGTTCTCCGAACTATTAGGCGGATTACCTCTCCCGCCAAAGGCGCATCCCTGATATAAGGTATAAATGCTGATCTTGTTCATAGGCATGTTCAACCATTCAGATATCAGCGTTTTGGCATGGTAGGGTTGCTGTTGATGTAACCAAATCTCCAGGTTTTCTCCCCTCCATCTAACCACGACATTGGCTGCTTCCGCTCCTGCCCATGTATGTGCATTACGCCTGGCTTTGAACTCAATTACTTTGTCGGCTTCCCTGAAACCTTCCTCCACATCACCTTTTTCAGTTTTAGCTGGAACCCAGGCCGGTAACAGGTTAGTATCAGCCCCAGGGCGTAGTATGGGAGCATCTGGTTTCAATGCCTCCTCCTGGTCTAGGACGAATGGCAAATCCTCCCATTCCACGTCTATAAGCCTCAGCGCTTCGATGGATATATCCTCGCTATCGGCAGCTACTGCCACACCACACGGTTGTCCCTCATACCATGCCTGGTCACCAAGGACAGGGTGCTCCGGTTTTATTGCAAAACCGGAAAATTCAGGACACACCCATTCTGGACCAAAAAAACTTCCGTTAAGCACTCTATCTTTTACTTCTGGGTCATCATATCTAATTACAGCCCTTACCCCCGGAAGCGCCTCAGCCTTACTCGTGTCCATCCTCTTAATCCTTGCCCGAGCGTGGGGGGACATAAGCACTCTGGCATACAGCATCCCAGGAACTTGTACATCTCTTGTGTACATTGCCTCCCCGATTGCCTTGTCGTATCCGTCCAAACGGCGTATACCGCGTTTTCCTATCTCATTAAGAGGGACTGTTGGGATGTCTGCTTCAAGCTGATATTTGCCTTCAGTTTGTAATTTCTGATATTCTCCTGCTGTTTCCATTGCCATTTTGTTCATCCTCCATCGAGATTTTTAGCTACTTTCAACACCCCTCTCAGGTGCTGGTGATACATGCCACACTGGCATAGCTTAGCGGCAAGGGGTTCCTTTATTCCCTCCTACGCTGGGTTGGGTTCTTGTCTAACAAAACCTTCGCTATCACTGTAGGGCTGGGGATGCAATAAGCCCGCTACATACTGTGACGCTTGATGTACACCTCACTCAGCGGGCGGTTTGCCTTTACAATTTTCTCCGTACAATTTAAGGCATCTTGCCACCTTTGTCAAGAGCCCTAAAACTATTAACAGAATATGCCATTTATGATATATTACACATTACTGCTAACGCCAAATGAAGTAGCTGGAGAATTGAAGATAACTGGTGTTAAAGCTTACCCACTTGTGCAGACACTTGAAGGCATGTCTTTCGGCTTTTCTCAAGGCTGGATAAACACCAGACAGACAACAGTTGTTATTATCTCTACTGATGAGGGCATTGAGGGTGTGGGTGAATCCTTTGGCCCAGCTAGAGCTATAGCTGAAGCTGTTGAGAGTTACTGTGCGCCCATGATTTTGGACAAAGACCCCTTTAATAGCTCTGTCATATGGGATACCGTCTATGGGTACTTGAGGATGAACTCCCAGAAAGGGATATTGATTGAGGCTCTAAGTGCTATCGATATCGCTCTTTGGGATATCAAGGGCAAGGTGGTTGGCTTACCAGTGTATAAACTTCTGGGAGGAGCATACAGGGACAAGGCTCATGCTTACGCTACTGGCCTATATAGGCCAAATGTCAAAAATGTGAAGGATGCTCTAGTGGAAGAAGCGCTGGGTTATAAGAGAGATGGCTTCTTTGCCATGAAATTAAAGATTGGGCACGTGTCACCTGAAGAAGACTTAGACATCCTCAAAGCCATCAGAGAAGCTGTAGGCAATGACATAAAACTCATGGTTGATGCTAACTGTGCCTATAATGCCACTGAAGCCATCAGCTTAGCCAAGCAGATGGAGCAATATGATGTTTATTGGTTTGAGGAGCCAGTTCCGCCGGAGGATATCGAGGGCAGCATCGAGGTAAAGAATAATACGGATATTCGCATAGCAGGAGGGGAATGTGAGTGCACTCGCTATGGCTTCCGAGAGCTCATCACGCGGCGCGCAGTGGATATTCTCCAGCCCGATGTTTGCATCGCTGGTGGATTCACTGAGATGCAAAAAATAGTAGCTATGGCAAGTGCTTGGAATATACAGTGTATCCCACACGTTTGGGGGACAAATGTAGCTATAGCTGCTGCGCTACATTGCTATGCAGCAATACCTAATATACCCGGTAAGATGAACCCGCCAGAACCTTGCTTCGAGTACGATCGCTCGCCGAATCCACTCCGTGAAGAAGCAACATATGAGAAATTTGTACTCAAAAATAGCTATATAGATATTCCACAGAAACCTGGCCTTGGTGTTACTGCGAATATTGGTTTTCTGAAGGCAAAGGCGGTATGACCAGAATTTGCAAATAGAGTAGGCCTGTGTTTATAGCGGTCAATAGAGTTAAACCACATCCTATAATAAACGATGGATATTCAGAGCCGTTTGAAGAGGATTTAGGGCTTAATGCCACACCTGCTTAGGAAGTTGAAGGAAACGTTTATCTCGGTCAATGGAGGTACATATCCTTTATCAATATAAATTAGTATGATTGGAGGAGTTGGTATGACAGATATTATAGTACCTATCAAGCAAGTCCCTGACATGGAGCGGGTGAAATTCGACACCGAGACAGGTACGGTTAATAGAAGCTCAGCGCCGGGAGAAATTAATCCGTTTGATTTAAATGCCTTAGAGGCAGCAGCTCAAATAAAGGAGAAGCTAGGTGGTACAGTGACCACGATAAGCATGGGCCCTCCGCAAGCGGAATCAGCCCTGAGGGATGCTCTATCCAGAGGAGCGGATCGGGGTATTCTGCTTGTTGACAGGGCATTTGCTGGTGCTGATACCTTGGCCACCTCATATACCCTTGCCAGTGCCATTAGAAAATTAGGGAGATTTGATCTGATTCTATGCGGAGAGAAGACTGTTGACGGGGATACAGGCCAAGTTGGCCCTGAAATCGCCGAATGGTTAAGCATACCCCACGTAGCTTATGTATCTGGGATAAAAGAAATAGGAGAAAAATTGGCAGTTATATGTGATATGGAGGGTGATCGCTACCTAATAGAATCGGGACTCCCTCTCTTAATCACAGTAACCAAGGACATTAACACGCCACGGCTTCCGGCCTTCGCTGATAAGTTGAAAGCAAGGAAGGCGGAAATTGAGAAATGGACTGCTGAGGATCTTTCTTCCGTCGCCGAACTGAGTAAATTTGGGCTAAAGGGCTCGCCCACTAGACTTACCAAAGTCATAGTGCCGTCTGAAGAGGGCAGAAAGGGGGAGATTGTCAGGGGCAACCCAGAAGAAACAGCGGTAAGAATTGTAGACGCATTGAAAGAAGAAGGAGTACTGGAGAACGTAAAATGAAGGACTACGAAGGGTTAATGGTTTTTGCTGAGCAAAGGGATGGTAAAATCCACCCAGTTTCATATGAGTTGTTAGGTAAGGGGAAGGAGATAGCGGATAAACTCCATATGGAGCTTTCCAGTGTTCTATTAGGCAATCAGATGGAGGAAGAGGCCAAAGAGCTCATCTATTATGGAGCTGATAAGGTATTCTTGTATGACGACCCAGCTTTAAAGGAATTTGACCTGTTGAACTACAAACACAATATTGTGAAGTTGATAGAGGAAGTTAAGCCAGAGATTCTCCTTTTTGGGGCGACTCATCTTGGCAGGTCATTGGGGCCGAGGATAGCTGTGGCATTGAATACGGGGTTGACGGCGGATTGCATTGCTTTAGACGTGGATGAAGAAGGCAATTTAATTCAGGTTCGTCCTGCGTTTAGTGGCAATATCCTGGCCTATATAAAAACTTCAACAAGGCCACAAATGTCAACGATTAGATATAAGGTCATGCAGAAACGCGAGCGGGATACTGGTAGGAAGGGAGAAACGATAAAAAAGGACGTCGAACTAGTAGACTCATTATTAACCATTATCAATAAGGAGAGGTCGGGCGAGGTTAACATAGCAGAGGCAGATGTGATTGTTTGCGGGGGCAAGGGATTAAAGAGACCAGAAGATTTCGGGATTTTGCAAGGTTTAGCTGACCTCCTTGGTGGTGTGGTGGGGTGCAGCAGGCCACTGGTAGATGATGGATGGATAGGAAAAGAGCACCAAGTAGGATTTAGTGGCAACACAGTTAAGCCGAAACTCTACATTGCCTGTGGCGTATCGGGGAGTGCGCAACACTTAGCTGGCATGAGGGGGGCTGATACTATAGTGGCCATAAATAATGATCCCTCTGCGCCGATATTTAGAGTAGCTGACTACGGAATCGTGGGGGACCTGTATGAAGTAGTGCCAAGATTAACGAGTGAGATTGAAAGGAGGCATTCGAAATGATAAATGTTGAGGAATTACAGCGCATTGTAGGGGAAGACTGGGTCATAACCAAAAGAGAGCAAATGGAGAGCTACCTGGTAGACGAAACAT
>CAZQBR010000099.1:2936-5551 GCA_964591975.1 uncultured Dehalococcoidales bacterium | reverse complement strand
CCCTCTCATAGTAACCAAATGACGAAACGTCCAACTTCAGGGCACGAGAAGCTTTCATCTCTAGATGCTGGACTTTCGTTCAACGGGATAACAAAATCAAATTGTGCGCAATGGTAGACAACCTGAGATTCCACTACTATGTAGCTTCTAGATAATACTTTGCCGCCTGGGCATTACTCTATTTCACAACCACGGTTAAGGCAAATGTCCATCCTGCTTTCTCGCTGCCTTCCCAGGGTTGACCGTAATCCATGGATACGCTGCTTGTGATTCCCCTTCCATCGGCTAAACTGTTACAAAAATGCGCGGGGAGAAATTGGCTCGGAGAACACAGATAGTCTATAATGCGGTTTTGGGTTGGTCAAATGGTCTCTGTAGAAGAAGCCTTAGAGAAGATTTTGAGCTATGTTGAGGTTCTGGAACCTGAGGAGAAGCCTATTTTGGACTGCCTGGGACAGGTTCTTGCTGAGGATATTTACTCCACAATTGATATACCCCCACTGGATAATTCCTCTATGGATGGTTATGCTGTGCGAGCTGAAGACTCTTATGGTGCCAGCAAGTTGTCCCCTAAGAATTTGACGGTTGTCGGGGAGGTTGCTGCTGGGTCTATGCCGACTGCAGAGATTGAGCCTGGAACAGCTATTCGCATTATGACTGGAGCGCCGTTGCCTGAGGGAGCTGACGCCGTAGTTCAGTTTGAGGATACCGACGAAGCCAGCCGTAAATCATCCCATGGTAACTTGTTCCAAATCGGCATATTGCGGCAGGTGGAGAAGGGGCTAAATGTGCGATACAGAGGTGAGGATATTGCTAGAGGGGGATTAGTTTTGAAACAAGGGAAGGTGCTTCGTCCCTCGGAGTTAGGCGCATTAGCTTCTCTGGGTCACTCTACCGCGCGAGTTATTCGTCGCCCGATTGTCGCTGTCCTGGCTACTGGTAACGAGCTTATAGATATTGACCAGCCATTGGCTGCGGGCAAGATTCATAATAGCAATACTTACACTATCGCCGCTCAAATCCTGCGCTATGGTGGAATTCCTAAAATTCTTGGTATAGGGCGTGACTCGTTGCAAGCACTGAGCGGGAAAATTGACGAGGGACTGAGTTCGGATATGCTCATCACCTCTGGCGGCGTATCTCTGGGGGATTACGATATAGTGAAGGAGGTTCTAGCAAAGCGGGGAGAGATTGCTCTCCGGACAGTGTGTATGAAGCCAGGGAAACCATCTGCTTTTGGAGTGATTAAGAAGGTAGAGGGTGGAGAGGAGAAAAGGGTACCCCATTTAGGCTTGCCAGGTAATCCAGTAAGCTCTATGGTTAGCTTTGAGCAGTTTGCCCGTCCTGCCATCTTAAAAATGCTGGGTAAAAAGAATTTGACAAAGCCAACAATCCAGGCGGTTATTGAAGAGGATGTCATAAATGATGATGGGCGCCGTATGTATTCCAGGGCAATTATTACCAAACGTGAGGGTAAATATTACGCTCGCCTTACTGGACCGCAGGGTTCGGGAATTCTTACATCGATGGCAAAAGCGAATGGGTTGGCTATCGTTCCTGAAAATACTGAAGGAGTCAAGGCAGGAGACACAGTCCAGGTACAGATGTTGGATTGGAGTGGAGATTTGATGTAGGGGGTTAGAATTACCTGCAGTTGTTTCTAGTTCCAAGCATCAGGGAAGGGCTCTTCGCTTTGCGAAGAGCCGGTGTAAAGAGGAAAAATGTTTACCGTGGGGATATTGACTATCAGTAACAAAGGATGGAGAGGAGAACGCCAGGATACAAGTGGAGAGGCTATTCGCAAAATCCTCTCCGGGACGGATGTTCGCATCGTAAATTATGACATCGTTCCTGACGAGAAGGAGCTCATTGCCCAGAAGCTAGTTAAGTGGGCTGATGAGGATAAGTTAGACGTGGTCATCACTACAGGTGGCACTGGCCTTAGCCCCACAGATGTTACTCCTGAAGCAACTCTTTCAGTAGTAGACAGGATTGTCCCTGGATTCGCTGAGGCAATGAGGGCTGAGAGCCTCAAGAAAACTCCTATGGGGGTATTGAGTCGAGCAGTTGCTGGCACCCGAGGAGATTGCTTAATCATTAACCTGCCTGGTAGTCCCAAGGCAGTGCGCGAGTGTCTCGAGCCGATTTTACCAGCCCTCCCTCATGCCGTGGAAACGCTTAAGGGGCAGGGTGGTGAATGTGCCGCGCCTGAGGCTTAAGTTCAAAATTGCTAAAATGGCGGGGACATTTAATCAATAGGCTCCTCACTTGCAATCTAGACATCTGAGCCCTTCGCCTTTACTGATAGGGCAACGATGCTGCTGATAAAGGTTCCTCTGAGGAGAGTTGGGTTACCGTGCTATACCGAGGAGAAATCTCAGAAGAGGACGGGAGAAATCGGAATCGTGGCTGAAACTTTGCTGCTAGCCATGCTCTGCTGAGGGTGGCTAGAATAGCTTAATAGCTTAAGCCTTGAGAAGCTCAGGAGTGCAGAGATGACCATCAAGTTTGCTTCAGGTCTGGCGTAACCCGCTGCCGCAAATACGTTCGGTTCCATCCTGGTCATGACCTTTTTCCTATGTCAAACGTGACTAAAATCCTATTGACCGAAGCTA
>CAZQBR010000099.1:0-2836 GCA_964591975.1 uncultured Dehalococcoidales bacterium | reverse complement strand
GAAGGGAGGTCCTCCGCTCAATCCCCTTTATTTGGCAAGGGGCGTGAGGGTGAAAAGGATGCACGGCGTTAAAACGGCGCATCATATTGTTAGCCAAAGCGGGTAAGCGTGATGAAAGCAATTATGTTAACTGCTAATGAGGGCACCTAAATGAATCCTGAGCTTTCTCTGATTGTCCCCACCTATAACGAGGTAGTTGCCAGTCGGCTATTGCCACTCTCCTAGCAAGATGACGATAAACAGGGTGAATATAGTTTTTCGCATAATGTCGTATAAAATCCCTCTCCCCTGAAGGGAGAGGGTATAGGGGAAAGGAGGCCCTCCCCTCACCCTCCTTTATTTTGCAAGGGGCGTAAGGGTGAGAATTGGTGAAGGGCAAACTCCCTCCCGCCGGGGGGAGGGAGGATTATAAGGAATTTTGCAATTGACTATAATGAAACAAGCAAAGGTGTTCATAGTTATTCCGACCTATAATGAAGCAGAGAACATAACCGCTCTTATAGAAATGATACAGAGCCTAGGGAAGCATTTTTGTACAATTATCGTTGATGATAATAGTCCCGATGCTACAGCAGACATCGCAGAGAGATTGAGCCGAAACAATGGAAATGTTCTGATTCACCGCAGACCCTGTAAAATGGGAATAGGCTCAGCGATACGAGATGGCATGGAAATAGCACTATCGTTTTCTGAATGTGAGCATATTGTCACTATGGATGCTGACCTATCTCATGACCCACAAGATATTCCTCGACTGTTACAGGCCAGCACTGAAGCTGACCTAATTCAGGGCAGCAGGTATATAAAAGGCAGTGAGATTATTGGCTGGAGCTTGTATAGAAAATTACTGAGCCGGGCTGCCAATCTCATTTACAAATGGCTATTTGGACTTGCTAACGAAGTAACTACTTACTTCCGGGTTTATTCCAGAAGATGTGCTGAGGTTGTAGGTAATAGCGAATGCCCCGCCCAATATCATTTTAGCGTTGCCAGTGCTCTGCTGATTAAGGATGCTGGATTCAAAGTCAAAGAGGTTCCTATTAAATTTGTCAATAGAAGGCGAGGCAACAGTAAACTAAGCAAGTCTGCCATCATCAGCTCCCTTCACTTTATTGCTATGACATTTTGGCGCCGCCAGGTGAGAGCTCTAGACCGGAAGCGTTTTTTGAGGTTTTGTGCTGTTGGTGCCTCCGGGGTCTTAGTTAATGAAGGAATCCTGTGGCTCCTCACTGAGGGCTTTGGCCTGTTCTACCTTTATGCGGCCATAGTCAGCATAGAAGCCTCGATAATCTCCAACTTTATTTTAAACAACAGGTGGACTTTCAGCGATAGACGAGTAGCAAATGGCAGCGCATTTACCAGGTTTTCAAAATATAACCTGACTTGTCTAATCGGCGTTGGTCTTAATCTGTCTATATTGTGGTTGTTAACAGAAATTTCGGGTATGCATTACCTTATTTCCAATCTCTTTGGTATAGCAGTAGCTGTTATCTGGAATTATAGCGCCAGCGTAAGATGGGTATGGATGCGTGGCACCAAAGAGACAGCAAGTGTCCACGAGCATATAGGTAGTTGATAAATTTGCACTTAGGCTATGGTTATAGGTGAAGGAAAAGAGAAACGATGATAAAGAATAAGAGTGTACTTGTTACAGGTATTAGCGGCTTCGTTGGTTCACATCTAGCCAAGTATTTAGTTGCCATTGGTGCTAGTGTTTATGGCTTGGTTAGGCGACGGGCAGACGGCCATACGCTGCACAATCTTGAACACAGGGGAATTGATAAAGAAATTGAATTACTGGAAGGCGATGTGCGTGATATTTCCAGTATTGCTTCTGCTTTAGATCAAGCTAAGCCTGATATAATATTCCATCTCGCCGCTCAATCGTTCATCCCACGGTCATTCTCCCATCCTGGGGAAACTATGGAAGTGAACTGCCAAGGAACTATTAATCTTCTGGAAGCGATCAGGGCTAAAGAACTAGACCCTGTTATTGTATTTGCCGGGAGTAGTGAGGAATATGGCTTGGTTATTATATCGGAACACCAGCGCCAACAAGTTCTGAGTAAGTATGGCTCGATATTCCCCGCTCCACAGCACATCCCAGAAATACCCATTGCTGAAAATAATCCTTTGCGCCCTATGTCTCCTTACGCCGTGTCTAAGATTTTTGCTGACTATGCGCTAAGAAACTACTTTACTTCCTATGGGATGAGGACAATAGTCTCCCGAGGTTTTAATCATGAGGGCATAGGGAGAGGTAAGATGTTCGTGACCTCAGCAGTGACCAGCCAAGTTGCGAGGTTAAGGCGAGGCGACGTTGACACGATAAAGATAGGCAATGTTAATGTTTTTAGAGACTGGTCGCACGTTAACGACATAGTAAAAGGTTACTGTTTGTTAGCTGACCAGGGGAAGCCTGGAGAAGTTTACAATCAAGGTTCGCAAAGAGCGAATTCTGTATTGACTTATATTTTATTAAGCTTAGAATCTGCTAGATATAACATAAGCAAAATTCAGACTATTGCCGGGAACAAAGCAGTGGAAGCTCCGACTGCGGTAGATAATTCAGAGATGTTTGGGATGACTTTTGAAAAGACCAAGGTAGACAAATTGATGCTTGAAGGAAAACTGGAGCTTGACCTGGCAGACATAGGGATTTTAGTCACTACTGACAAAAGAACAGTTACTATAGAATTTGACCGGGAAAGATTCAGGCCAAGTGATGTTCCCTTCATGTTATCTGACACCTCCAAAATTCAACAGATCGGCTTCGGTGTGAACCATAGTCTTAGGAGCATAATCAATGACCAGGTGAACTACTTTTCTAGAGCCG
>CAZQBR010000098.1:0-5591 GCA_964591975.1 uncultured Dehalococcoidales bacterium | reverse complement strand
TCAAAGAGATATTTGTTCAAGCTGGCTTCTCTGATCGTCTCCTGGAACAAAGGCTCATGGGTTCTGGGGGTGCACGAGGCAACTATAACACGGTTTAGATTATGTTCCTCTATCATCGCCTTTATTCTCTCTTGGGTGTCCTGAGAGCAGGTGAAAAGGTTATTTTCAGCGTAGGCTACACTAGGAAGAGTTTTGGCATATTCGGTAACAGCGGGAACATTCACATATCCGCCAATATTGATTCCACAGTGGCAGACGAATACTCCTATCCTCGGTTCCTCTCCGCTGACGTCTTTCTCCGGGGGATATTCCTTGACCTTAGTGAGTGTATTTCGGGCTGGGGCAAGCAAAGCAGATGCGCTTCCCGCTGCTCCGCTTGCCTGCATCACTGTCTCTGGGATATCCTTAGGTCCCTGAAAGGCACCAGCGACAAAAATCCCCGGCTTGGAAGTTTCCACTGGCGAGAATGTATCCGTATAGCAAAATCCATATTTATTAAGCTGGATGTCAAGCCTCTTTGCTAGCTCAATGCTTGCCGGAGAAGGCTGAAAACCCACGGATAAGACAACTAGATCAAACTCACGGGTGCTCGGTCTATCATCATCACCGACATACTTAAGGAGCAAATTCCCTGTGCCATCTAATTCCTCAACTCCATAGATTTTCGCCCTTACAAACTCTATCCCTTCTCTCTTTCCCCGCTCATAGAATTTATCGAAGTCCTTCCCTTGGGTTCTTACATCCATAAAGAAGATGCTTTCTTCCAACTCCAGGGGGACATGCTCTTTGGCGATAATAGCTTCTTTCACAGCGTAGGTGCAACATACGGAAGAGCAATATCCGTGACCTAGGCTTTCATCCCTAGAACCAACGCATTGAATCCAGGCAATCCTTTCAGGTGGTTTTCCATCTGAAGGCCTCTTAAGCTCTCCTTGATATGGTCCTGAGGCGGAGAGCATTCTCTCAAATTCTATGCTGCTTACCACATTGGGATATTTCGTGTATCCGTAGTTGTTAAGAGGAGTGGGATCAAATTTGTCGAATCCGGGACAAAGAACCACAGAGCCTACATTTAGCTCCACAATCTCTTCTCTCATAGAGTGATCGATAGCATTAGCTTTACAAGCAGCAACACATTGCATGCACTCAGAGCAAATCCCACAAGCAAGGCAGCGACTTGCCTCTCTGACCGCGAGTTCCTCGGAAAAGCCAAGCTCTATCTCCCTAAACCCAGAAATCCTTTCCTCTAACGGGATAGTTGGCATCTTCTGTCTTGGCTCTCTGGTTCTGCCAAAAGGAACAAAAGTAACATCGGAAGGCTTCCTTTCCACAGGTAACCTTCCTTCTTTAAGGTCTTGATGCTTGAGGTATCTAATAATGGATTCTGCTGCCCGAGTACCGGCAGCCACAGCTTCAATTGCAATGGAAGGCCCAGTCTGGCAGTCCCCCCCAGAAAAGACTCCTTCCCTGCTTGTTTCCAAAGTCAGCGAGTCGACTTCGACTCTGCCTCGCCTGGAGATATTTATTCCACTATTTTCTAAGAAGGAAAGGTCGGGGGCTTGCCCGATTGCCGGAATTACCATATCAATTTTCAAATCGAACTCGGAACCCGAAATAGGGATAGGACGCCTCCTTCCTGTAGTGTCTGGCTCGCCAAGTTCCATACGAATACACCTTATCCCAGTAACTTCCCCACCAGCAGCCAAAACCTCTACAGGCGCAACCAAATATTCTATCTTTACCCCCTCAACTTCAGCTGCCTTGACCTCATCCTCTCTAGCTGGCATCTCAACCCTTGTTCTTCTATAAAGGACGGTAACTTCCTCAGCACCCAAGCGAAGAGCGGAGCGGGCTGAATCTACAGCAACATCTCCACCACCTATTACTACCACCCCCCCTTCTGTCTTAGTCTCCTTCCCTAAAATAACAGCTCTCAAGAAATCAACTCCATGAATTACCCCCTTTGCATCCTCCCCCGGAACATGAAGTCGTTGACTATGATGTGCCCCCACGCCGATAAATATGGTTTTATATCCCTGTTTAAAGAGATCATTGATGGTAATTTCTTTACCAATAGAGACATTGGTTTTTATCTCTACCCCCAGGCGTTTTATCTCCTCGACCTCTTTCTCAATGACATCTTTAGGCAAGCGGTACTCAGGAATACCCACATAAAGCATTCCTCCAGCTACGGGAAGAGCTTCAAAGATAGTAACCTTATATCCCTCACGTCGCAACCGCAAGGCGCAGGCAAGCCCTGCTGGCCCAGATCCAACAATAGCAACCTTCTCCTCCTTCTCCTCTGCTTCAGGAAAGGGAAGTTCATCCACAACAGTATCAGCGACGAATCTCTTTATAGCTCGGATGGAGATAGGCTCTTCTAAAAGTTTGCGGTTGCATTTCTCTTCGCAAGGAGCAGGACAAATCCTTCCAAGCACCCTTGGGATAGGGAGTTTTTCTTTTATCAAGGAGAGTGCCTCTTTATACTTCCCCTTGGCGGTTAAAGCTACATACCCTTGAACATTTGTCCCAGCGGGGCAAGATAAAACGCACGGCGGTCTTTCTCTCTTCTCAATGGTGAAAGCATTAGGGTAAGCCTGGGCGAATGGTCTGAATATAGCTTTCCTCGAAGCTAAGTTCTGCTCAAACTCGCTAGGAACTTCTACGGGACAAACTTCGGCACACTCCGCACACCCGGTGCACTTGGTAACATCAACATATCTTGGATGCTTTAAAACCTTAGCCTTAAAATTCCCCGCCTTCCCCTCAACCTCCAAAAGTTCTGAGCAGGAAAGCAACTCAATATTAGGGTGTCTTCCGCACTCAATAAGCTTGGGGGAAAGGATACACATGGAGCAGTCGTTAGTGGGGAAGGTCTTATCAAGCTGAGCCATTACTCCGCCAATAGCGGGGGTTTTTTCCACTAAGTAAACTTTATATCCCGACTCAGCTAAATCAAGTGCTGCCTGGATTCCTCCAATTCCTCCCCCAAGCACCAATACCGCTCCAACCTTCTCATTTGCTGAATCTGGATTACCCGTATTCATAAAAGTCCCCTTTCCCCTCTTAAACTTTTGCTTTCTCCAGTGCCTCCTCGGCGAGTTTCGCTGGATCTATTTCCATTTCCTCAGATTTCTTATCTACAACTGATAGCACCATCTGGTGGCGTAGCTTTTGAGAGAAAGTGTCAATTTCTCTTATTTGTTCCGCAAAAGAGGGATGAACATACCCCTCTCGCACTGCCATGCTTCGTAGGGCCTTCATCACATCGGAGAATTTCACATTCTGAGGGCAGTGAGCTTGGCAGGTATAACATTGAGTGCAAAGCCAAGGGAAATTAGAAGAAAGGACTTCCTTTCTCATTCCCAGAATTACCATATGAATTATCTTCCTGGGGTTATATTCGGGGTCAATATCCGCAACAGGACAGCTAGCGGTACAGAGCCCACAGGCAAAGCAAAGTTTGATATTTTCCCCTCCGGGCTCCTCAGCCACCTCATACTTGAATTTGGTGTCCTGTTCGTTTAACACTATTGTCATTCTCTTTCCTCCTTAGAATGTGCCCAATAAGGTGTGGAAAATCCTAAATCCCAAGCACCAAATCCTAAACAAATTCAAATATCTAAACTCAAAATTCAAAACCTTTATGTTTTGGTCATTCAAATTTTGGTATTTGATATTATTTAGCATTTCGGATTTAGTATTTAGAATTTCGAAGCCCGTCATGTTTTGAGCCACTACCCTCCTTATAGTCCAGCGGCTTCCAGAATATCAGGAACCCTTTCTTCACGACCTATAAACATGATGTGAACCCCGTCGCAAATTTTCTCTCCCTTCATCTGTCTTATCATCCTGGCAGCTATCTCTATTCCTTTAGAAACTCCCGTTCCCTTGGGAGCCTGAGCCAGCTCGTCAATGATATACTGGGGAACAAAAATACCCGGGACGTTTTCATTCATATATGCAGCCATTTTCGCTCCAATGACAGGGACTATCCCGGCTAAAATCTTAACTTCTCTATCAGTTTTACGGGCATGTTCCATAAATCTCTTGAACTCATCCAGATCATACACAGCTTGAGTTTGAATGAAGCCCACCCCAGCATTTAGTTTCTTTTCGAATTTAATAAGCTGCGGCTCGATTGGGTCTGCTGAGGGGGTAGCAGATGCTCCAATACAGAAATCAACACCCCCATCAAGTTCATTTCCTGTCATATCCTTGCCGGAATTCAGGGTACGAACTAGATGAATGAGCTGCACCGAATCAAGGTCGAAGACGGGCTTTGCTTCTTTATGATCGCCAACATCAATGGAGTCGCCGGTAAGGCAGAGGACATTATTTATTTCTCTAGAGTAGGCAAAAAGGAGGTCTGCCTGAATTGCTAAACGGTTTCGATCGCGGCAGGTTATCTGAAGGATAGGCTCACCACCATGCTCCTTGATGAGAAGGCAAGCCCCAAGTGAGGGATAGCGCATCACCGAACTTTGATTATCGGTCACATTTAAACCGTCCACCCTGTCTTTTAGAAGCTCAATGTGCTCGATCATCTTCGTCACATTGGAGCCCTTTACCGGACCTGCCTCAGCGGTTACAACGAAATCCTTTGTTTCCAGCGTTTCCCTAAAGGGCTTTGCCATCTTGCGCCTCCTTAAGCCTGCACGGCTTGAACTTTACCGGGCCTTTTCACTGCCCGATAGTTCTTAGCCTCGTAATATTTCCTCATTAGCTCAAGCCTGCCTTGCTTTTCCAGTCTTCGGTAAATAAGAACCCAAGCACAATCTTTCTCCGGATCTATCTCGCACTTCCCACCCTTCCTTGTGCCGCCACAGGGTCCGTTGAGGAGCCCTTTAGCGCAGCGTACAATCGGGCAGATTCCTCCAGTTCTATCCAGGAAGCAATCTCCACAAGCCCCGCACATCTCAGTCCAAAGTCCTTCTCCCTCAGGCATCCCTATAAATGCAGTATTAAGTGCCGGGAAGACAGGCTTGTCCTCAAATATGTCAGCAACGGTTTGCACTCCAGCACCACACCCCAAGGAAAGGACTGCCTCCACCTCTTGCACTTTATCCCTCAACTCTTCCACCATTTCCTTCTCACATTGCCTTTCAACTACCGCTTCCAAGATGGAAAGTTCGTTTTCCTCTTTATTGGAAGCGAGCCTGAGCTGGGAGGAAAGGATTCCTACTTCCTTCTCCCCACCAGCCCAACAGATGGTGACACAAGTTCCACATCCCACCACCAAAATCCTTTTATACCCAGCGATCATATTTTTAATTTCCTCTAAAGGCTTCCTTTCGGCGATTATCATTTACCCTCCTTTATCTTTTCCCCCATCTCCTTGATCTCACGGACGAACTTTTGAGCCATGTCAGGGCCGAAATTGACCATTTTAACTCGCTCCCCATCTATTCCTGCTTCTTGGAGCAAGTTAGCTGCATATTTCACCCTCTCCTTCGCTCTGGCATTGCCTGTAAGATGTTGACAAGCACCTTCCTGGCAGCCCATTACCAGCACCCCAGCGGCGCCTTTTTCAAAGGCTTTGAGAATGTGAAGCACGCTCACCCTTCCAGCACAAGGGACCCGAATGACCC
>CAZQBR010000097.1:0-5697 GCA_964591975.1 uncultured Dehalococcoidales bacterium | reverse complement strand
GTAACCGACCAATATAAGTATAATAAAGCATAAGTAAAATTGCAAGCATTGCAAGCCGCTGCCTAATCGCTTTTCTCTTAAAGCACCACTAATGATAAAATCATAAATCGGCTATGGGAGATAGAACAGAGCAACAAAGGGCATGCATAAACGAAAACTGAAGCTGAAATTCTTAGGGTGCCTAATAGGAGCAGCTATAGGCGATGGACTCGGTAGTGGGCAAGAGGGAAAAGGGATGGCCCAGAGCGAAAAGGTTGAGTCTTTAGTGGAAAAGCCAGAACAGCTAACTTACACTGACGATACTCACATGACAATTGGAGTTACAGAATCCTTGGTAGCAAACAAAGGCTTTAATGGTGAGCACATGGCCCAAACTTTCCTAAGGAACTATGAGACTGAACCGTGGCGCGGCTATGGTCCCGGGCCTCCCAGGATTTTCAGAATGATAAAAACCGGCGAATCATGGAATAGTGCTGCAAGTAAACTTTATAACGGCGGCTCCTTAGGAAATGGTTCAGCAATGAGGGTAGCACCTGTAGGACTCTTATACTCCAACGACCCAGCAAAATTAAGGGAAATTGCTTACCAATCGAGTTCTATCACCCATTCTCACGAATTAGGCAGGGAGGGAGCAGCACTTCAGGCCTACGCCGTAGCCCTCGCCCTCGGCACACCTTCAGATGAGGAGATAAACCAAAAGGATTTCCTTCTAAAACTCCAGGAATTTGCTCAAAATCGGTTATATGAGAAAAAGATAGCCCAAATAAAAGAGTTACTTGGTGAGCAAGACAAAGCAAGAGTGGTTGCTGTGCTAGGAAATGGTATAGAAGCACTAAGGTCGGTGCCAACTGCCATCTACTCCTTCTTAAGGCAGCCAAGGTCATACAAGGATACGGTGATTTATGCCATAAGCCTGGGGGGCGATACTGATACTATAGCTTCTATGGCCGGGGCCATTTCAGGAGCATACCTCGGCATAGACGCCATCCCGGGAGAATGGAGAGCAAAACTGGAAAATAAAGATTATATTGAAGCCCTTGCGGAAAGGTTATGGCAACTTACAACCTTCCCTCGCGAGTATTGACTTTTAAACACTCAGTGGTAATATAAAAAATGGAGGTTTGTGATAGTAAGGGAATAAAAATTTAAGAAAGGAGGTGAGTAAAGATGCCAGGAGCATGTGGCATAGCTTGTGAGATTTGTGTGCTTCATGAGAGGGGAATGTGCCCAGGATGCGTTCCTGGGACCGATCCCAAGGCACCAGCGTTCGTGGAGACGCTGAAGGGATGGGGGCTATCCTGCGCTGTGCTTGAGTGCGCCATAAAAAATAAGGTTGATTATTGCTTCAGGTGTGAAAAATTTCCCTGTGATATCCATTATCAGGCGGCAGTCCCCTACACCAAGGAGCTCTTAGATGCGTGGAAGGGGTTTTTGAAGAAGTAAGCAGGTTTCGCTCATCTGAGGATTATAAGGAAAGCTGATTACTGCCCATATTCTCATAAGGAGGTAAGACACAAGCGAAGGTATAGGTTTGCCTATTATCCAGACATTCGGGCTGACAAAGAAATTCAATAGTCTGGTAGCAGTAAATAAGCTTTTACATAATTTTATCAGGCCCCGATGCCGGGAAAGAGCTAAGCTAAATCCTACCCCAGCACATAAGCACTGGAGGCGATACTTGGAGCTGACGAGATTCTCTTCTATTGGAAAACAAGGGGCTAAGCCTGTAAAATATTAATAAAAGGAGGGAGGCTGAAGAGAAATTTAGCAGCTTACATATTGAGCGTCGTTGCCATATGTACCTATATGCCTCATTTTTGGTATTCTGGTACTATGGCTGGTTCTGTGCTCTGATGCATAGCTGGTGCTTGTGCCATAGCATCGATCTACTACAGCAGGGCTGTACGAGGAAAAACAGAAGAGGCCACGAAATGGATGCTACATGCAGCATTTGTCTTTGGATGCATAGTGTTGATTGGCTTGGCTATAAGCGCCTCATTCCTTCTCGTCCCAGCAATAAAATAGCCGCCGTCGCAGGTTATATTAGACAGTCTTGCCTAAGGGTATCCACTCCCCATGAAGCAGTTCTTCGTGTTACTGCAATGAGCCAAAGCCCTGAACATAGCGAAGAGGAAGCGAAGCAATCCCCGAAGAAGGGAAGCCAAATGAGAGACTGCCTCGGCACCTTGTGCCTCTCAATGACAAGGAAGGTAATCGTGTATCTTAAGACATTGAACAAGCACAGACCCTTGTTAACTTCAGCTAGAATTTCATACACGGCCGGGAGATTGCCATGGTCAAAGTAGTGACTGATAGTAGCTGTGATATTCCTCCCCAAATAGCTCGCGAGCTCTCCATTAACATAGTGCCACTCTATATCCAATTTGGGGGCAAAACTTACCGCGATGGCATAGATATTGACGTTGATAGACTATATCACGAGCTAGCTCATGGCCAGGAAGCTCCCAAAACCTCTGTGCCTCCTCCAGGCGATTTCATCAAAGTGTATAGCGATTTGGCTACCGAAACTGACCAAATTATTTCCATTCATCTCTCTTCGGGATATAGCGGCACATGCAACGCAGCAAGGTTAGCTAAGGGCTACTTAGAGAATAAGTGTCGTGTGGAAGTAATAGATTCAAACTCAGTTTCCGCAGGGCTGAACCTCATAGTCATAGCTGCTGCTAAAGCAGCCCAGGAAGGCAAAAACTTAGACCAGATTATTGACTTAGTGCATCAAATCATCCCACGAATTCACATGTTCGGTAAAATTGATGACTTCCCCTACCTTTTTAAAGGGAAGCGCCTTCGCCTAACAAGGGGACTAATTCTCTTAGGGAAAATAAGCACGGTACTGCGTATCAAGTTGTTAGGCGAGGTCTACGGTGGCGGCAAAATACGCTCTCCGTTCTTTGTCATCGGCCGTAAAATGGCATTGAATCGCTTAAACCGATGGGCGAAGGGCTTTATAGATATCAAAGAGCTAGCAATCGCCTACTCTACAATGTTTGATGAGGCAGAGATGCTTGCTGAGCACCTGGAACCACTATTTCCTAGAGAACGCATGCTTATTACCAGACTTGGCTGTGTCACATCCACATATGTGGGGACTGGAACTTTGATTATGGCCCTTCTAGTAGATTAAGAACCAGATATATTGCCCTTTCCAATCAGCATACAGACAGACTTCGCAAGAGAAAGTAAGACAGTACCCCTCTAGATTTCTATATATGAAATTCCACTATATCGCCATCCTGAAGTACATGTTCCTTGCTAGCCCTCTGTCCATCATATTTCCCCGAACCCCAAACGATGGCATACTTCAACTTGCTGCGGAAATCCTTATGGATAGATTCAGCAGCCTCCTCTACTGTGCTACCCTTCTCTAATATCATAGGGTCAGTTAAGTCAGCCTTGCTGCCAGGAGTTTTGGTATAAACTCGGATGATACTCAGAGATTGATAAATTGTTCTTTTAAGCTCCTCCAGGCCACTACCCTCTTTGGCTGAAATAGAAACCAGGGGAAACAGCTCAGCATATTGTGACCATAAGGTTCTCCAATTGCTGCTTGAACCCTCCAGATCATTCTTATTCCCCACAATCAGCATCTTCATGGGATAACTTCCCGGAGTTACCTGAATAGCACCATTCACTAAAGGCTCTATTCTTGCTTCTCTTAACCACTGAATAGTGGCCTCCACCTGGCTTATTGGCTCCAAGGGTAAAGCTATTACGACAGCAATGAGATCGGCATTCCTAAGGGCATTAGCCAGTAGTATTCTCGCTTCCTTATGCCCTATGGGTGGCGTGTCCACCAATTGAATCTGAATGTTCTCAAACTTCGCCATTCCCAGGACAGGGGTTTGAGTGGTGAAGGGGTATTCAGCTATCTCGGGGATAGCCTCAGTTATCGCTGCCAATATTTCTGATTTACCCACATTGGTTGGCCCCACTAGCATCACCTGCCCAGCACCCTCTTTCCTAATATAGAAGCCTGCCCTTTTAGCTGTAGCATACTTCCTTTCCGCTTCTTGTGATAACTTAGCAATCTTCCGCCTTAGCCCAGCATGGAGCTTATCGGTGCCTTTGTGTTTAGGCATAATGGCAAGCATAGTCTGTAATGCCTCAATTTTGTCCTCAGGCTCCTTAGCTAGCCTGTACCTCTTTTCAGCCTCAAAATACTGTGGCGGTAGATTTGCTGGCATATTCTTATTTTAACACCCCGCCCTATGCAAGGGACAAGGATTGCTATAATGGTCTGGCCAGGCCATGGGTGTTAGCATCACTGTTTACGGGGGTGCCGGAGTTATCGGCGGAAATAAGATCCTGCTTGAGGCAGATGGCACAACAATGTCCTTCGATTTTGGCATCAACTACGACCTGTGGTCTCAATACTTCGAGGAATATTTGAAGCCTCGTGCCCTTAGAGATCTGGCCGACCTGTTTGAAGTCAGCCTCCTTCCTCCCTTGAGAGGCATTTATCGGACTGAATTGGAACCATCATGGGATAACGTCTGGGCCAGGCTACCCTCTCCCATCAAAGACATTCATTTGGATGCCATCCTCCTTTCGCATGCTCATATGGACCACAGCGGTCACATATCATTTCTAGACCCCGACATCCCCATCCTGTGCAGTCCCACCACGGCATTCCTCACCAAAGCAATCCAGGATTCAAGCAGAGCGGACTTCGAGAAGGAAGTTTGTTATGTCATGCCCCGCGAGGAGCAAGGGCAGTTACTTGCTACCCGCAATTATAAGAAACATGCCTCAATTCAAAGACAATTCTATTTCCCCGAGCTAGTGCCATCCTCTTCAGAAGCACAAGATTTTTGGCAAAAGCCAATTGGAGCAAGGCAAATGGACTATCAACCTCCGAAGCCCGCCAACAAGATTGGCAATCTCGAGGTGAGGTGCTTCCCTGTTGACCACTCTATTTATGGAGCAACAGCCTTCGCTGTTGAAACCAGCCAGGGGTGGGTAGCCTATACTGGAGACTTAAGATTGCACGGCAAATCGGGGTATAAGACCAGGGAATTTGCTACCGAGGCAGCAAAACTTCAGCCCATCATACTTCTATGCGAAGGGACAAACATAGGTGAAGAAGCCAGCGCTGTGACTGAGGAAGAGGCTATGCACAATGCCTGGCAAAAAGTTACGGAAGCCGAGGGTAAGCTAGTGGTCGCCGACTTCGGTCCCAGAAACATTGAGAGATTATTGACATTTAAGGAAATCGCTAGAGAATGCGGGCGGAGGCTTGCTATCTTACCCAAAGACGCCTATCTTCTACAGTCCCTACACCACGTAATGCCTGAAATACCTGACCCTATCGCTGATGATACGCTGGTGGTTTATGAAAAAGTCAAAGCGGCTGCTGCTTGGGAGAGCAAGTTGCTAACTCATTATAAAAGCCAGGGCAAGGCGACTCAACCCAGGGATATTAGACACGATGAAGGAGACTATATTCTCTGTCTCAGCTTCTGGGATATAAATGAACTGATTGATATTGAGCCAAGCAGAGGAGGGATGTATATCTACTCATCAAGCGAGGCTTTTGACGAAGAGCAGCGCATTGATATCAGGAGACTAAGACGATGGATTGACCATTTCGGGCTTTCGTCAGTTGGCGTTCCCGATGTCAAAGCAGGCAAGCCAATTGAAAGTGAGCAAGGTTTTCACAGCTCGGGGCACGCTTCA
>CAZQBR010000096.1:0-5938 GCA_964591975.1 uncultured Dehalococcoidales bacterium | reverse complement strand
AGGCTAGCACCATCTCGTGCAAAGCATCCCTCTCAGCATTTCTCTGCATTCCTCGACGGTTTTCCCCTCTGTAATCACCTCAGGCCATTCAACTAACTGACCCATATAGCCGGAGCTTATCTTAATGTATTTCGCGGTATAGTTCATAGGCATCTTGCCACCCCTCGCTTTATATTATGGTACAACGATAAGAAATGGAAGCCGAAATTCTCCTCTAATCTACCCGGAGGGGACGTCTGGTGCCATAAGGCGCAGCTTGGCGGGCATTTCCAAAGCTAAGAATTTCGGCTATAATTTGAGGTGCAGTTTTAGAGGGAAAGCCAAAGGAGAACATGCTTCAGTTAGAAGAAAAAATCAGGGATAAGTCTGCCAGGGTGGGCATCGTCGGTCTTGGCTATGTTGGGCTTCCTTTAGCAGTGGCTTTCTCAGAAGCTGGATTCAGGGTACTTGGGTTTGATGTTCAGCAAGAGAAGATTGACCTGGTTAACCAAGGCAAATCTTATATTGCCGATGCCTCAGAGGCGTGCCTTTCATCGGTAGTCACCAGCGGACTCCTGGAGGCAACTATAGACCAGAACAGGCTCAGCGAGGTGGATGCTATCTGCATCTGTGTGCCTACTCCGCTAACCAGAACCAAAGACCCCAATTTATCCTATGTAATTCGTGAAGCTGAGGAGATATCTCAGCGTCTCAAAACGGGGCAGCTAGTAGTTTTGGAAAGCACCACTTATCCAGGCACCACCAGGGAAGTGATACTACCTATACTGGAGCGCTCGGGACTAAAAGTAGGCTCGCATTTCTATTTAGCCTTTTCACCAGAGAGGGTTGACCCGGGAAATAAGAAGTATAGTATCAAGAATACTCCCAAGATAGTAGGTGGCATAGACCCTGCCTCTACTCAGATGGCTAAGCTTCTTTATCACCAGGTGGCTGAGTCGGTAGTCTCTGTCTCTTGCCCTGAGGTAGCCGAGATGACCAAAATTTTCGAGAATGTCTTCCGCAGCGTAAATATCGCTTTGGTTAATGAGCTCGCTCAGCTTTGTGATAGGATAGGCATAAATGTCTGGGAAGTGATTGAGGCGGCTTCTACCAAACCCTTTGGCTATATGCCCTTCTATCCTGGCCCTGGTATCGGTGGACACTGCATCCCGCTCGACCCCTATTATCTTGCTAATAAAGCCAGAGAATATGATTTCCACACCAGGTTTATTGAGCTTGCTGCCGAAATCAATGAGCAGATGCCCTATTATGTAGCTTCCCGCATTATGGAAGCCTTAAATGCTCAGGGCAAGAGCTTAAATAAGGCTAAGGTGCTGGTGCTCGGGGTAGCTTATAAGAAAGATGTGGGGGATATTAGAGAATCGCCCTCTTTAAAGGTGATGCAGCTTCTTAATGCCAGGGGGGCAGAGGTAAGCTATAATGACCCCTATATACCCAAAATCCAGCTCCCCCAGGATACCCTGGCTTCGGTAGATCTTACCGAAGAATGCCTATCCGCAATGGATTGTATAGTGATAGCTACTGACCATAGCTGCTACAATTTGGAGCAGATAGTGACTCAGGCAAAACTGGTATTTGATACCAGGGGAATGACCAGAGGATTAAAGCAGAAAAATATTGTCAGGTTGGGGGAATAAACGCGCTCAATGGTAGTATGTCAACCTGATTGAAATTAAGTGTGTTACGAACTCTTCGCTGCGCTCATAATGACAGCAAGGTGAATGATTACGGGAGAATAAACAAGTTGGCAGGGAACATCGCTGTTATTGGCTGTGGCTACTGGGGAAAGAACCTGGTGCGGAACTTTGCCCGACTGAATGCCCTGCATACTATTTGTGACAGTGACCCTGACAGGCTAGCACAGTTCCAGTCACTCTATCCCTCGGCAAGGACTGAAGCGGACTACGAGCACGTGCTCCAGGATAGAGAGATAAAGGGAATAGTCCTCGCGACTGCGGCTGTGTCTCACTATTCTATGGCAAAAGAGGCTCTATCTGCGGACAAGGATGTCTTCGTGGAAAAGCCATTTACAACTAATAGTAAAGATGCTCAGGACTTGGTTGAGCTTTCCCAGGAGAAACGGCGGATCCTTATGGTTGGACATTTGCTTCTTTATCATCCGGCAGCGCAAATGTTAAAGAGATACATCCAGTCGGGCGAGCTTGGCGAAATTTACTATCTTTACTCCACAAGAGTGAATCTGGGGCAGATACGCCAGGATGAAAATGCCCTGTGGCGGCTTGTTCCTCATGACATTGCTATGTTTATTTATTTGCTTGACGAATCTCCAGTGGTTATGTCAGCCCAAGGTTCTTCCTGCCTTCAGCCTGATTTTGTAGATGTCGTATTTGTCACGCTAAGGCTTGGGAAAGCATTGGCCCATGTTCACGCCAGCTGGCTTGACCCTCACAAAATACGCCAGCTCACCGTGGTCGGAAGTAAAAAGATGGCCGTATTCGATGATATGGAGCCGGAATACAAACTGCAAATATATGACAAGGGGGTAATAAGTAACTCTCTCCTGACAAGGTCAGGAGATATTACCTTTCCTCAGTTGGCTCTCACCGAGCCGTTGTTTCTGGAGTGTCAAGAATTTATCAATTGCATAAGCGAGCGTAAACAGCCATTATCAGGTGCCAAGTTGGCCTTAAAGGTTGTTGAGGCTCTCGAAGTGGCTGAGAATTTGATGTAGAAGAAGAATTAACTTTGACTTTCGGAAGGCTAAGAATGAGTAATTTTATTGCGGAAACCGCCAAAATAGGTAAAGGTTGCACAATTGGACACAACGTCGTGATCTTGGACAATGTCCAGATAGGGAACAATGTTTACATCGGCCACAATGTGGTTATTTATGAGGGAACGAAGATTGGAGATGGAACCTTCATAGATGATGGCTGCGTTCTTGGGAGGATACCTAAGTCAGGCTTTTTGAGCCGGCACAAGGCATTAAGAGGGCTGCCACCTCTCGAGCTAGGCAGTGAGTGTGTATTATGTACTGGTGTGATCGTGTACACTGGGGTCAAAATAGGTGTCAAAGTGTTAATTGGCGACCAAGCCTCACTGAGGGATCGTGACATTGTCGGAGACAAGACCATCATTGGTAGGCTAGTCTCTCTTGATGCCGCTATATCAGTAGGCCAGCGGGTAAAGATAGAAGCGGGGGCCACGCTTGCCGGGCCATCAACCATTGAGGATGATGTTTTTATAGGTAATGGTGTCATGACTACAAATGATAATAGTATGGGGAAGGGCAAGGGAGAGCACCGTGGGCCTCATATCAGAAGGGGCGCGCGGATTGGCGCAAACGCAACGCTTATTCCGGGCATAGTCGTCGGGCAAAACGCCGTGGTAGGGTCTGCTGCCCTGGTCACTAAAGATGTACCCGATAGAAAAGTGGTCATGGGTGTTCCGGCGAGAGTAGTGCGAGATGTACCCGAGGATGAACTTCTGCCTCCAAAGTAGGCAGCCATTTGAATATTGCCTTAGTTTAATGGCAATCCGGCTCAAATTCAGGGCTGGGTTTGCGAATGTGGTGCGAAGCTTAATTTTGGCAAAAATAGTCAGGCTCGATGTTCCAGGTGCGGTAAGATTTATCAAAAGGAAGGTGAGAGGGAAATCTGGGCATTAGGGGGTGCTAATGATTACTAACTATCTGAATGAAGCGATACACCGCGCAAAATACAAGCTTCTTGAGGACAGAACTTATTATGGATGGGTTGAGGAGTTACCCGGCGTCTGGGCTAGCGGGGCAAGCTTAGAAGAATGCCGGGAGGAGTTACAATCAACGGTTGAGGATTGGTTGCTTTTAGGACTGAAGCTTGGGCATCACATCACTCCGCTAGGAAGAATTGACCTAAACATACCGATAGAAGCAGGGCATTTGGGTGAATAGGCGACTCACCCCCGTAGCCGGGAATACTTTAGTGCGAAAACTGCGTACCTTAGGGTTTGAAGGACCCTACCGTGGCAGAAAGCATTACTTTATGACTAAAGGCGAATTCAGGTTGACTATTCCTAATCCTCATACTCGAGATATAGGTGTCCCTTTATTGAAAGAGATACTAGCCCGTGCTCGCATAAACCGGGAAGAATGGCTAAAAGAAGATAAGTGAAGAAGCATAAAGATGAAAATCTCTCTAGTTGACCTTAACGCCCAATATGATTCAATAGGGGAAGAAATTGACAAAGCCATCCATAGAGTTATCGAGCGGGGTGAATTCATCCTTGGCCCTGAGGTAAATGCTTTTGAGTCAGAAATGGCTGCTTACCTTGGAGTCAAACATGCTGTAGGGGTAGCCTCCGGGACTGAAGCTCTCCAATTGGCCCTTCTTGCCTGCGGCATTGGGCCCGGAGATGAGGTGGTCACCACTCCTTTCACCTTCATTGCCACCACCGAAGCCATAGCTCAGTGCGGTGCTACCCCTGTGTTTGTGGATATAGACCCCAAAACATACAACATTGACCCCCAAAAACTCGCCGACCTCCTGGAGACAAAGTCCGCCCGCAAATCACCAATCACCAGTCACCAATCACCGCTGAAAGCCATTGTCCCTGTCCACCTCTACGGCCAGCCTGCCGATATGAACCCTATATTGGATCTTGCCCAAAAATACCACCTCAAAATCATCGAGGACTGCGCCCAGTCCCTCGGCGCCATTTACTATACTACCCAATCACCAGTCACCAGTCACCGCAAAGTAGGCTCTTTGGGCGATACTGGCTGTCTCAGCTTTTTCCCCAGCAAGGTTCTCGGTGCTTATGGTGATGGGGGAATGGTGGTAACCAATAACCCTGAGCTTGCTGAGAAAGTGACTATGCTGCGCAATCATGGTTGCAAGCAGAAATACTATCACCTCATCCCTGGCTTCAATAGCCGCATTGATTCCCTTCAGGCAGCTATTTTGCGGGTTAAACTCAGACACCTTGATGAATGGATTGGCCAGCGGCGGCAGAGAGCACAACTCTATTCTCAGCTTCTTGAACTAATAGATGGGATTGAGCCACCTTATACAGCGCCCTATGGCTGTCACGTCTTTAACTACTACACCATTCGCCTCAATAACTCAAAGTTGAGCCGAGACGAAGTAAAGCAATTTCTAAACTCCCAGGGCATTGCCACCGCCATTTATTATCCCCTCTCGCTGCATCTTCAGGAAGTCTACAAATCTTTAGGTCATAAACGGGGCGATTTCCCAAATAGTGAGCAAGCCCAGGAAGAGGTGCTCTCCCTGCCTATATATCCTGAACTTGAAGAGGAGCAAATAGAGAGTATAGCTAAGACAATCAAGGAGTTTGTGAATAGTGATTAGTAACTAGTCATCAGTAAGATGAAAACCCATAAAGATTTGGATGTCTGGAAAGAAACGATGGAACTTGCAGCTATCTGTTACGATGTAACAAAGGGATTTCCACGAGAGGAACAGTTCGGGTTAACCTCTCAGATGCGACGAGCGGCAGTTTCGATAGGCAGCAACATCGCTGAAGGAGCTGCACGCGCTAGCAACAAGGAGTTTATACAGTTTCTATATGTGTCGCTAGGTTCGGCTAGCGAATTAGATACACAAATTGAGATTGCCAGGAAGATTAAGCTGGGTGACCCTTCTAGGCTGAAAACACTTCAAGCAAGAGCGAATGAGGTTTCACGAAAGTTACAGGGCTTAATCCATTCGGTAAAGAAAAGAGCCCAGCCGCCAATCACCAGTCACCAATCACCAATCACTGAGGGCTAGTATGATGAAAATCATTTCCATTGTCGGCGCCAGACCCAATTTCATGAAGCTCGCCCCGCTAATACGGGCGATACAAAAACACAACGCCAATCCCCAATCACCAATCCCCATTCACCATTTACTGATTCACACTGGCCAGCACTACGACTACGAGATGTCTCAGGTCTTTTTTCAGGACCTGGAGCTTCCTCAGCCCGATATCTACCTTG
>CAZQBR010000095.1:0-6087 GCA_964591975.1 uncultured Dehalococcoidales bacterium | reverse complement strand
AAAGCCCACAACCAGATTCGAACTGGTGACCCCGTTCTTACCAAGAACGTGCTCTGCCTGCTGAGCTATGTGGGCCTATTATACCATATATAGTGGAGGGGGTAGGATTCGAACCTACGAAGCCCAAACGGGCGGCAATTTTACAGACTGCTCCGATTAACCACTCCGGCACCCCTCCCGACCCTTAATCTACCACAAAGCTTAACAAAAATCCAACTAGCCCGAGAGGGGACTCGAACCCACTAACCTACCGATTACAAATCGGTTGCGCTACCATTGCGCTACTCGGGCAACCTTCGGCTGGATAGTATAAATAAGAGAAAATATAATGTCAACTGAAAATGGGCTCTATGTTGATGTTCTACGATTTTGTCACTACCCCAAAACGCTTTGAAGTGTCCTTTCTCCATCTGAACTAGTTCAACTTCTGTGGTCTCAGTTCAGCAAGGTTGATATACCAGCTCGAAAACTGCCAATCAAGGGCAAGATGTTTTGCTCTTGTAGCGCCAACTACGCTAACGCCTAATACTCATGCTTGTCTTATTTACCTGGGTATGCCCGGCACCTTGCCTGTTATCAGTAAAGGTACAGTGGACTATACGGTGATGACTGTCCTGGCTCCGACCTGTATTATTACTGAATTTGATTGCAAGAACTATTTCTATCTTGACACACCGAAGGGCTACCAGGTTTCACAAGATTACGCCTCTATTGGAAGCCAGGCGCACCTCCATTTAGTTTTATGGGAGAGAGGCTCTGCAAAGATTATGTTGCTCCGAACTGATCGCAAGCATCAATGACATACCTGAGGTAAGCGAGCGATGGTCCCCCTCCCATTTTTACTGCAACAAATCCTATTTCCATGATTTCTTCTCTGCTGGCTCCTGCATCAATTGCTTTCTTTGTATGAGCTGCGATGCAGAAGGTGCAATGTACAGCTATGCCAATAGCAAGGCAAACAAGTTCTTTTACCTTCGTGGAGAGCGCGCCTGCTTTCCCTGCTTGTTGACTGAAGTTCATATATGCTTCATAGAATGCTGGATCCGCTTCCCCTACTTGCTCCATAGTCTTTCCTGCTTGTTCAAGATAATATTTCATATCAGCCGCAACATTTCCCATTTTTACTGTCTCCTTTCATTCTAAACTTGAATTATTGTTAGTCTCAAGTCCTTTTCATTTTTACCTCCTGGTCTATTTTAATTTAGGCGAAAACATTCTACCTACGGCAAGTTATGCCTAGCTGATACCAGCTAAGTCAAAAACCTGTCGGCTTTATTATGAATTTTGTGGAAAAAATGGCAAGGTGTTCGGAACTCCAGGACAGGGGAGCTATTCATTTCCATTATTGATGGTCGGGGTGAGAGGATTTGAACCTCCGACCTCATGGTCCCAAACCATGCGCGCTAGCCACTGCGCCACACCCCGCGTTTACTTAACTTTTGATTTCAGGTTGAAATCCCACTGACAGCAAACCTCGTCCTTATTTTTCCTGGGAGGTAACCTCAAATGTCGCACCTCTATATTTGGGTTAAAATACTCAGCATATTTTTTGAAGATTATGGGCTCTACTATTTTGCATATCTTCTCTTCTCGTCCTGTTCCTTCCTTTTCCAGCGCAGTCAATGTAGGGCAGTCAGTGATAGTTAGTATAACATGGTTCTTGTTTTCAACCCCCAATTTATATTTGAGCACCCAAAACCATGGACTAACCTGCAAAGCTTTAATGAGAGTGATAACATCCCTTCCTTGGATTTTCAACAGTTTTGTAAGCCTGTCCAATTCGTATTTGATTTCTTTTTCCCAGACCCATATATCACAAGCTAAGGCCTCGTCATCATTTATTCTTTCTTTAACAGATAGATACCAAAACCCATCTATCGCCGAATATAACTTAGCATACATTTTGGTTAAGCTCACGAGTGTGTCTTTAGCCAGCTTATCAAAACTTATGTTGGGATCAAATGCTCCGCTATAATCCTCCAGCATTTATATATCCTGCTTTCAAGCAACCATGATTCCCAAGAATCTTGTGATTTAGCCTGATTCACTTGCTATAATCAAGGCAAATCCGCCTTTTTCAGTATATTCTAGTTGACTTTTGGAGGCACAGTAATACCTGCCAAACTCACATTTCCATTATACAGATTGCACTACCTTCGCTTTAAGTTTGGCGTAGTCCTTATCCACTCTTTCTTGAATCCTTCTAATTTCTTTATCTGGCAAGTGTCGATATCGCCCTTGTGACTTCAGGTATTCCTCAACTGGTTTGAGCTTAGGGCGGTCGATATTCAATCTATAGTGACCCTCTTCCACTTCATAAAGAGGGAAGATACCTGTTTCCACAGCAAGCCGACCTATCTCAATAGTCCTCTCTGTGGCAGTCCTCCACCCTGTGGGGCAAACAGACAGGATATGTACGTAGGCTGGGCCTTTAATCTCTGCCCCTTTCTTAACCTTGTTCATTAAGTCAAAGGGATAGCTGGGACAAGCTGTAGCTGTATACGGTATATCATGAGCAACAGCAATTTCAACCATGTTCTTCTTCCAGGTGGTTTGCCCAATGCTGATTTTCCCTGCAGGTGCAGTGGTAGTTGAAGCTCCATAGGGTGTAGCACTCGACCTTTGGATTCCCGTGTTCATATAGGCTTCATTATCAAAACAGAGATACAAGAAGTTATGGCCTCTTTCGAACGCTCCAGACAAAGCTTGAATTCCTATATCGCTTGTCCCTCCATCTCCAGCTATAGCGACGCATTTAATATCACTTTGAGGCATCTTGTCTTTCTTCATCAAAATCTTCAGGCCAGCTTCAACACCTGAGATTTCAGCAGCAGTATTTTCAAAGAGTGTATGTATCCAAGGGACTCGCCACGATGTGACAGGAAGCGGCGAAGTGCAAATCTCCATGCATCCCGTGGCGCAGGCGATTATTACATTCTCTCCCAGAGCTTTGCAGGCGAGCCTTAATGCTAAAGCTTCGCCACAGCCAATGCAAAAACTATGTCCCGCGGCAAAAAGCTCCTCCGTGGTTACAAGGTTTTTGCCGAATTTTACTTTTATGATTTTTTCCTCCATTTTTACCCTCCTTTGCCTACCATCTCGCCTCTTATGCCCACTGTCTCCAGCATCTTTTCCGACCCTTTTTCTGCAATCTCCCTACCCCTGTCAATAACATACTCAAAATCCTTCACGGACATATCCCTTCCACCCAAGCCACCTGTGATACTGACTATTTTTGGCCTTGGCGCTTCATCATATAAAGCCGATTTAACTTCAGAAAAGACTGGGCCTCCCGTTCCGCAAGAAATACACCGATCAAAAACAACGATGACCTCTGCGCTCTTTACTGCCTGGCGGAGTTCCTCAAATGGGAAAGGCCTCCAGAGACGCAAGCTTATAAGCCCTACGGATTCTCCCTTGTCTATCTTCTCATCTATTACAATTTTTGCCGTCTCGCTAAAGCTTCCCATAGTCAGGAGCAATGTTTTAGCACCTTCTGTCCTATATAGCTCCACAGGGAAATAGTAACGACCGAATATATCCCCGAATTCCTTCCACCCTTGGAGTATTACCTCCTTGGATTTTCTGAATGCCACCTCCTGAGCTATCTTTGTCTCTGAATATATGTCGGGTGGGCCAAAAGCCCCATGGGTCATGGGCTTAGCAGGATTTAGAGCAAACGGGTACTGGAATTTGGGCAGAAATCTATCTACTTCTTCTTGTTCTGGCAAGAATAATGGCTCGGTTACATGGGATAGGGTAAACCCATCAAAATGAACCATCACGGGAAATAGAACTTTGGGGTCTTCGCCTACACGAAAGGCCCAGAGAGTCATATCGAATGCCTGCTGGTTGTTCTCGCAAAATACTTGAATCCAGCCAGTATCTCTAACAGCCATAGCATCGGAATGGTCTCCCCAAACGCTTAATGGTGCGGAAAGAGCCCTATTGCATACCACCATAACTATAGGAAATCTCATGGATGAAGCAACATAGACAACCTCATGCATAAGTTCTAATCCTTGACCTGCCGTGGTAGTGAAGGTTCTCGCACCAACTGCTGCAGAGCCAAGGCAAGCGCTCATAGCTGAATGCTCCGACTCAACCGGTATATAAGCTGCGTCTAACTCGCCGTTGGCTACCATCTCGGCAAGCCGCTCAGGAATGTGCGTTTGAGGTGTTATGGGATAAGCAGCAAGTACATCAACATCGGCCATTCTGACTGCTTCAGCAGCTGCGTGTGAAGCCTCTAATGCTACTCTTTTGCTCATACTTCTTCCTCCTCCATCATTGTTATAGCTTCCTTGGGGCACACACTGGCACAAATGCCACACCCCTTACAGTAATAAAGGTCAGGCTCATAATATCCATCCTCAAGAAACTTAATAGCTGCATCAGGACAGTAGAGCCAGCACAAGCCGCATTTGTTACATTTTTCTCTATCCAAGATAGGCCTTTGGGATCTCCAGTCTCCAGTTTTACGTAAACTGGCACTTCCTGGTTCTGTAAGTATATTGCCAATCTCCATATCTCTCCAGGTGAAATCATATGCCGTTTTTAGCTTTCTCCCAGCCATTTCTACTCCTTTATTACTGTTTCGTTGTAAGCCCTTTTCATAGCCTCGCTATTGCCCCTAGCTCGCGCTCCGAAGCGCTCCTGCAACTGCTCAACTAAGGAATCCATCCTGACTGCCTCAGTGACCCTTAATAGCGCACCGATCATGGCAGTATTCGTGATGGGTAGCCCTATTGTTTCCCTGGCGATCCTTGTAGCATTAACTGCAGCCACAGGCCAGTTAAAACCAAATTCAGCCTTCAGCTCATCTGGTGATTTCCTCGAATTGATTATGATTTTACCTTTATTCTTGAGTCCTGAGGTTACATCTACAGCATGAAGCAGCTTTGGGTCAAGTATCACCACTACGTCAGGCTCATATATCTCCGTCCTTATCCTGATAAATTCAGGGCTTATCCTCAGGAAGGCAAGCACTGGCGCCCCTCTTCTTTCAGGTCCAAAGCTAGGAAATGACTGAGCATGCTTTCCCTCTCTTATAGCAGCCCGAGCAACCAATTCTGCTGAGGTCACTGCTCCCAGACCTCCCCTCCCATGCCATCTCACCTCGAGAAGCTCAACCATAACGCAAAGCCTCCTTATCATAGAAAGCGCCCCTGAAGGGACTCGAACCCTTGCACCTGGCTCCGGAGGCCAGCGCTCTATCCTCTGAGCTACAGGGGCTACTCAATTTTTAATAGTGTATCACAAACCCACGCTGGAATTGAATAAGGCGTAGGCTCCAAAGGCATAAAGCCCGATTAGAGCGAGGGCATACCAACTAACAAATATAAAAGTCTTACGCCTCTGTCGGAACCTGAGACCAATAATAGCAAGGAGACTCATCACCGCTACCGCTGCGACAGTGATAAGGTGATTACATGATATTGAGGAAAGAATAGCCCCCTGAGTATAAAAGAGGTCGACTGGAGCAATGATGGCGATGTTAAGCATATTGCTTCCTAAAATATCAGCAACTGCCATATCTATGGCGCCCAGACGCAAGGCAGCGATAGTAACCACCAACTCAGGCATGGAGGTAGTTATTGCCAGAAACAAACTTCCCACAAAAGTGGCATCCCAGCCAGTAGTCTCAGCGATTCCATCGCCTATGAATGATAGCCATATCCCGGCGGCAATAATTGCTGCCGCTGCTAGAGCGAATCTAAGGTACACTGTCCTTGTGGGAATCTCCTCATATTTTCGGGAGGCAGGCTGAACCATCGGTTGATGGCTACGTTCGTAGCGGAACATCCGCCACATCCCTACCAAATATAATACGAGAATAACGATGCTTGGGATGCCCACCCATCCTAAAGCTAATTCGGAAAACTTTACCCCAGCGAGGATGCTCACTCCAGCAATGGCAATAAGCAAAATCCCCCAGCCAGCCGATGCAATATGCCCTGAGCTTGCCTGGCTTAGAACAGGGGTATGATGGTGGAGGATATCTAGCAAAGCCAAGATGGCGAGATTAAGGGAGCAACTTCCCAAAAGTGTGCCCAGGGCTAAATCGGACGAGCCAACTAAAGCAGC
>CAZQBR010000094.1:0-6151 GCA_964591975.1 uncultured Dehalococcoidales bacterium | reverse complement strand
CGGGGAGTTGTTGGGATATATATGCCAGAGGTTCCAATCATTTTCCCTCATGGGAATTCAGCCTTACCCTGACGTTAATTTTCAACTAGTTCCCCCCGTATTCACTGGTTATAGGCTCTGTCAACTTAAGTATTCTCTTATCAACTCAGGGCTTTTCACCGGAGGATTTGCCTACGGTGTTACCAAGGATGCCTTATGTAAGACGGTGCCGGCGCTAAGTTTCACGGTTATGCAGGTGGTTACCCGGACGGCGTACCATCAGGATGGCAGGCATAGCTATTGCGTACAGTGAGGCAAAGATAACAAAGGCCCAGTGGTATGTGCGCATACTGTCATATAGATAGCCAGCCATGAGAGGACCACTACCAGTGCCAAGGCTCTGAGCGAAGTTCACTACGCCGAAGATGACGCCGTAGCAAGCCAACCCGAAGTTGGCGCTGACCATAATTGACATTGTTGGAAACCAGCTACCTAGACCAAACCCCAGCATGAGAGTATAGAGCCAGACCATTGCCATTGGTGACGCTGGTCCTACGCTCATGAGCATAATGATGGCAACCAGTTGAAGACAGAGACCAATGGCACAGGCATATTTTGGCGCTATCTGGTCGCAAAGCCATCCGAAGAAGAATTTGCCACCACCACTACCCAGGCCGACGGCACCAAGAGCAGTCGCTGCAGTTCCAATGGGAAAGCCAATGTCATTGAGATAAGGAACCTGAGCTTGGACTGCACCCATGTTGCTGAAATTGCTCAACAAGAACGCAACCGCCATGAGCCAGAAAGCCGATGTGCTCAATGCCATTTTGAGGGTCAGACCACTGGAGTCTGATACCAGTGACTCGTTCGCGGTGGCTGTCCCAGCCGGTGCCAGGTTATCAGGGTAAAGCCCCTTTTCCGCTGGCTTTGTCCTTATTACCAGCAAAGATAATGGAATAATAGACACCCAGACAATTACAGCCAGTGCCAGATAGGAGTTCCTCCAGCCCACCTCAGGGATAAGATGGCCAACGATTGGAGATAGGACAACACCGCCTGCACCTATCCCGGCGGACATTAAGCCGATAGCGGTGCCTCTCTTCTTCCGGAACCAGTTTGATACTATAGCGCTCGTAGGAACTGGTCCTATCGCCGCCGCGCCTGTGCCAACAAGGAAGTAGCCGAAATAGAACAACGAGCGCTCGTTCATCAGACTCAACAGGACAAAGCCAATGCCCATCACCAGAGCGCCTGCGGGGATAACCTTCCTGGCCCCATGACGGTCAACAATCCTGCCTACAATTGGCGAAGCAGCGCCCATCATGAGAAAGAAAATGGTGAAACCAACCATAATGTCACCGCGGTTCCACCCCAGGTCTGTTTCCAGAGGGTTGACAAACAAACTGTAGACAAAGTTTCCAGCTCCCGACATCATCAAAAGACAGAGAAAGGTTACCGCTATCATCCAGTAGCCATAAAAGACCCTGGGTCTCTTTGAAAAACGCGACTGCTTCATATCACTATTGGCCAACTCCACGTTTTCTGATTCCGGCATGGTCTCCGAATCCTAGCTGGCCAGCCAATCTGGAAGCATTTTGAAGTTCTTTTTGAAAAGAAACACCTCATTCCAGCACTGCAACAGTTGCTCGTTAAGCCTTAGCATGTGGTATTTTCCGTTGACGTTCAAGCAGCCTTTCAATCCGACTCTCTATTGATGGATGAGTAACAGTTTCGCGACCCCGGAGCTATTTCACCTCCATCTTTTTCAGTGATGAGATACTGGCTTCTGGGCTAGTCTTATCTACTGCGCCGGCATCTGCTTCGTATTCAAACCTTCGGCTAACATATGGGAACAGCATTGAAAATAGAGCTATCAATACTGCATAGAAAACTAAGTCTTGCTCTCCATGTAGCGGAATAATAAGTAATATATCATAGAATAAATATAAGGAAAATTTGCTTGGCGAAATGTTTTTTCTTTACGTGCGTGAGTTCGTGACTAACGAGAGCCATTCCTTCCTGGCCTTCTAACCTGTTGAGCAGAACGTCACCAAGAGCTATGCGCCCCATCAACGGGTCATAATAGGCATTATCTAGTCCCATTATAAGAACAAAAGGATGCTTCTTATCCAACTTAACTCTCGTTTATTTAACCATCTTCTGCATTTCTTCATAACCTGGTATCTCAATAGGAAGAAGCATACTTTTTCATGAAAAAGCGAATCCTAGTCATCCTGACTAGTTGTCTTAGGCAAAAGTAAGCCCCAATAGCCGCTGACAGGTATAGAAATACTATTGATACATGCTTACCAGCGGTGCTGTTTGTGTAGGTATAGACATACCCTGACAAAGCCGTTATCAAGCAGAGTATAGAAAAAGCTACGTGGGGTCTTTTTCGTATCTGGCTAATCAGGCGCATTGCCAAATCCTTATTAGCCAACGTGGACGGTTTCCGAATTCCTGTTTGAGAAGAAGCAGCTAATGTCTCGTTTTCTGGTTTGGGACGAACTAACAAACCAGTCGAGCAGTTGCCCGATTTGACCATCATTCAGTCTCATCATTTGAAAACCTCCTCCGAATCGTTCGGACTCCACCGGTAATCATACCCGATTCTCGTAGCACCGGTATCATAGATGATTCACTCCATCGCTGTTGCGCTAGTATTTGCATTATGGCAAATTAAGAAGTCCTCAGCAGCATAAATAGATCAAGTTTACGTCTGAGCAACAACAGTAGACTGGCGTGTTCCTGAACGAACATTAGGGTAGATTGTTGCTCAAGTAACAACATAGCGCTTTGTGCAGGGCCGGAGACTCTGACCTAAGCAAAAGTGAACACCACCTTGAAAATCATGTTGAGAGTTCTATCTATTGAACAACATGGCCCCTCTTTAGTCTTTTCACCCATTGGGCTCCTCCATGCAGACCCCTTGCCGCGTAGCTAACCATAGGGGCTTTTGAAGCTATTTTACTATGGCAACAGGACTAAGTCTCAGTTTGATATGGGAAATGCGGGTTTAAAGCTTTCCAAGAGAAACGCACACCGAAGTTTAACCAGTGGCTGGCCCCCAAGTAGTCGTGGCTTGCCCCCAAAAAAGCATGCCACTTGTTGAGCTAGTATCACGCCGAACGGAGTCTCTGAAGCAGGCAGCCGCCTATCACTATTGTCAACTATAGAAAGCCTGCGCAAACTGTAGAGTCGTGATAAAAGGTATCGGTGGTGACCGTCTTCTTAAGCCCGACCTACTCTTCGCCATAATACTTGCACTGTTTCTGTCTGAGGCAGACATTACATCGCTTACACCAATTGATTTCTTCGAACAGGCCGTTCCTAAGTTTCTCAGGTGTCAACGGATCGGCAATGGCCTGTCGACCGAAGCCCACGAAATCCGGGGCCAATCTTGATTGAAGGGCGTGTCTCATTTTCTCAACAGGGTTTCCTTTCTTGGCCAGATAAGATGTGAAGGCGGCTTGAATGACGGCTGCTTGGGGCTCCATCATCTTCACCGCCTGGGTAAGAACGGAAATGGCATCGGCGTTGAAAACGTCTGGGTAGTGGGAAACGCTTATGAAGTCCAGACCAAGACCTCTATCTAGCACCTCAACAATATCCCTCAAGTTGGCCAAGCTGGGCTCGGAAACCCGAGCACCGATGATGAAACCTTCTTTTCTCTTGCGGGCAAGTTCCTTCCTAATCCCTTGCACGGCTTCTATGGTAAACCGGGCCCTCTGCCTGAGGGTTTCGCCGCCCCATTCATCCTGCCTCTTGTTGGCCTCACACAAGAGCTGAAACGTAAGATGTCCGTGGCAGAGCTTAAGATCCATCCCATCGAAACCGGCTTCAGCCGCCAGGACGCTGCCTTTTATCATGTTTGCCAGCGAACGGCTAATCGCCGAGGAGGACAAACTCATGAAGTTTTCATTCCCTTCACGACCACTGCCGGGTGAACCGGTGCTGAGTTGTATCATCAGAATTGTTTCTGGACTTACCTCCTTTATTTCCCGAACCAACCGGCTAAACTCCGGCAAGTTGCTCTCGGTCATCAGAAATCCGTCAGGGTAATGGCCCCTCTCGGCTGGATCATCCGAACAGGTGGTGCATTCTACAAACAAGACACCCCACTGGCCTGCGGCCATCTGTCGATACCAATCGTAAGCCGATTCACGAGGCTTGCCTTCAGCCGTCCCGTCTGAGCGTTCAAGGGGATGGAGTACAAGAAGGTTCGGCGCAGTTTTGGGACCGATCGCGCGTCTCTGAAAAAGCCAGTCATAATTATCAGCCATGTCAAGCTCTCCTTTCTATTCTGCCTTTTCCTGTGTTATCTCAATTCTAGAGACATTCGTCTGCCACCCCGTTGCTCTTTCTGGGGTACCAAACCAGTACCACACTTTCTCTGGCGTAGTCTTGATTCCCATTGTGTATGTAAGTTTCATAACTACTGTTAAGTTAGATGCTCTATGCACGTTGATTGTACCATTTATCCACAAAGGTACAGTATCGTATTGTGTCACATTTTAATATATTGTTAAGCCGACCTCTGTTGAACTTTCTAGCGTTTTGTACAGCCCAGAAGTGCCCACTTTGTACCGATAACATTTACCACATTCTGGAGTTATCATGAGATGCTTAATTGACCAAAGGGCACTCTCCTTGCCCAATAATAGCTGGTACAGAGCAGGTCTCGTTTTTCACGGCTCTTTCCAAAGTGAGTCTAAAAAGTCACCGTAAGAGGCTATGCCATGCCCGGTAGAGATGCCAGCTGAATATCAGCAAGCATTTAGTGTCTGCCTACCTTCTGGGCAAGACCGGTCATGTGTTGTACTTATTGAATTGCACGAAATGACGTTTTGGTATGCTTTTTAGGAAAGTCAAATCCCTTCTCAAAAGTTGCTCAATCCTCCGTACAGCCTCCAGCTATCCTCAAACTTCACTGACCTAGATAATCCCTTGGTTATTGTATATGTGTGCGTGAACTTGTGGAATTCGAGTAACTCCTTGATGTTGAGGCGATAACTTATGTGGAGTGGTGGTAGCGACTGGACTTGAACCAGTCTCTAAACCATAGGTGATATAATGAGATGGCTCATATCCTATTGACTTGGTGGAATTCACAATGTCGCGGAGAAGAAGACCTATATCATTCCGTATTTCAGAGGTATCACATGTGGTCGGTGCTACCCATCGCCAGCTTGCGTATTGGGACAAGACAGGCCTGGTGAGGCCGAGTCTCAGGTCTGCATCCGGAAGAGGTTCACGCCGTCTCTATTCTATAGAAGACATCTTAGAGTTAAAGATCCTGATGAGATTGTTGGACAGTTCGTTGCCTCTACAGCGAATACGGTCGAGCTTCCGCTTTATACGAGGTCGGTCCAAGTCTTTAGCATCCTTCGTAGTGCTCACGGATGGGAAGACAGTCTATTTCTTTGAGGACGTCAATGTTCTCGTTGACACATTAAAACAAGGCCAGACAGTATTGCGTATCACGGTTCAAGATCTGATTTCGGAAGTACAAGCGAGGCTGACCAATAGGCAGGGAGCACAGGAGGAACCAACCCTCTCCTAATTCCGGTATATGGATAAATGACCGCAGGAGATGGCCCCCGTTTAGCCGAGTTGACCTGACCCCCTAAAACGATACCAGTTATAATCTCGTAAAAGGGGGGAACAGATGGCCAAGATAAGGATATGCACCGGAACAGATCATCAACAAGCTCAGGTCTTGATAGAGCAATGGCGACCGGAATACAATCAGTTGCGTCCTCATAATGCCCTGGGATATTGTCCACCAGCACCTGAAGTTATACTAACTGTGACTTAATAAGTGGTATCAATATTGGGGGCAGGTCAATAGGATATGATAGGAAGGTAGCAATGAAGGCACAATTGATCATCACGCATCCTGGCAGTGCACATTTCGATGAGGTGGCAGCCGTCAGCCTGATCCTAGCCGTATGTGCCGATACAGAATTCCATATTGAGCGGCGCGAGCCCGTACCGGCGGAGTTGGATGATCCGAATGTGTGGGTGGTAGACATCGGCGATCGACATGAGCCGGAGAAGCGTAATTTCGATCATCACCAGGACGCGGACTGCCCGGCCGCCTTTGTCCTGGTGGCTGAATACCTGGGGCTTTTGGAGACTATGTCCGTCATGCCCTGGTGGCATTTCAAGG
>CAZQBR010000093.1:0-6153 GCA_964591975.1 uncultured Dehalococcoidales bacterium | reverse complement strand
ATGCAGGCTTATGACATTTCTCACCGCAAATGCTTCAGCAGCATTGTTGAAGTAAATGTAGATGGCTTTAAGACTTTCGCTCAACTGAGCGATTTTTTGATTTTCCACGCTGAAAACGTAAGCATTCTTAATCCACTCTATTGACAAAATTTTAAGGCTTGTTATACTTATTACAATGGAAATTGGGGTAAAGTATAGTTTTATTGCCGCAGATAGAGCTTTCTTAGAAATTTAAATCTCTGGATCAATGAAGATTAATCAGATAGGAGGTGATGTTATAGGAGCAGACGTGGGAGATTTTATCATCGAGGTATAATTAAGAGACCTACAAGAATGTTCAAAGAAAGGAGGAAAAGGTGAAAAAATTCGTTATAATATTGTTTTCTGTAGTGATAGTGGCTGGCCTCATCTTTACTGGTTGTGCTGGAGAAGGACCAGCTGTGCCAACAAAGCCAGAAGAACCGACGACGGCACCACCGACGGTACCGCCGGAGGTGCCAGGAGCAGAGTACCCGCAAGAAATACTTATTGGAATCCCGATGCATATCACCGGGCCTCTCGGCATGGTAAGCAAGGGACAGATAGTTGCGGCTGATGTTGCTCTTGAAGAGATTAATGGGGCGGGTGGTATCAAGAGTATGGGTGGTGCCAAGCTCAGAGTTTTGACTCCCGACACGCAGCTGGTGCCTGATATCGCGGTCTCTGAGACGGAACGGCTGATTACCCAGGAAGGCGTTGTTGTTATAATCCCTACCTATATGCACGGCGAGGAGGTGGCCTTTACAGCCCAGCGGTTCAAATGTCCCGCCACCCAGTACCAGACTATTATGCCTCCTACTATGAGCGAGGAGGATTGGTACGTGTCCCGAGTTTTCAATGACGAGGACGAGGACTTTTTTGACAACCAAGCCGCGTATACACTCTGGAATCAGGAGAAAGGTGTGGACGGTCCTCACTCGATTGCCTTCCTGTATGGTAGTAATACCTGGGCTACAGAAGCCTCTGCTTGGGGGCCCCCGATGTTCAGTGACTGGGGTTACGATGTAGTTCTGGAGATGCCTTATATGGACGGTCAGGCGACCTTCATGCCCGAGATTGCCAAACTCAAGGCGGCTAAGCCCGACCACCTGATACTCTTTATGCAGGCAGAGCACCCGGTCTTCAACCGAGAGCTTATGGAGCAGCAAGTAGATTTGCCCTATGGCATGATCACACAGGGTGGCGAGAACTCAGAATATTACGCCATATTACCTCCAGAAGCATATGAATATCAGTTTATACATGAAGACGGTGATATCTGGTTTCCTTACCGTTGCTATGGCGACAAATTGGCCCAGAGGCATCTGGATGAGACGGGCCTTCCGTTGGCTACTTACGCCACAAATATTTATCAAGGCCTGTGGTTAATCGCGCAGGCTTTGGAGCGGACGGAGTATAGCGCCGACATCCAGACATTCAGGGACAACTTTCAAAGGGCATACCTGGCAACCGATATCAGCCTGGATAACTGCCCTGACCCGCAGACATGTGCCGATGGCACGCCGTGGTGTCCCCAATTAGTCCGTGGTTCCCCCACGCTTTCCTTCATGCCATCAGGGCATGTTACAGGGCGTGAGGGACATGCTTGCCTTAGCCAATGGAGAAATGGTAGGCGCGTTCCGATGTGGCCGGAACACATGCGACCACCAGAAGCAGAGTGGCAAGATTTGCTCGTCTGGCCCATTCCAAAGTGGAGCGAACGCTAGGCCGTGATTTTCAAATAGATGCACAGAGGGGAGGAGAGCTGGTGTTGTCCTCCCTTCTGTGTAAGTAGGTATATCCAAATGAAGGAAATGATATGTCTGAAGCTTTAGTGGCAGCAGTAGTAACTGGCATCCTTCTGGGTGGTTTATATGCTGTGATAGCTCTGGGTCTTAACCTTATTTTTGGTATTATCCGGGTGATTAATTTTGCCCACGGCTCAATAATGATAATTCTTATGTACCTTGGTTTCTTCCTGTGGTACTTGTTTGGTATTGACCCCTATGTGGGTATGCTTATCGTAGTGCCGGTCGCTTTTGGTTTTGGCTACGGAATACAACACGTCCTTATCCGTCCCATGTTCAAGAGAGAGAAATCATATGTGGTAGAGCCACTGGGGGTGTTGTTGCTGATGGCCGGTTTTGACCTGGTTATATCCAATTCTGCCTTGTGGGCTTTTCAAGCTCGAGTCTGGTATGTCTATGGCTCGGCTTTTATGGGAAGCGTATCTTTGGGGTTTTTGCATTTGACCAAGCAGCGGCTAATCGTGGTGCTGGTTGCCGTTTTGCTTACCGCGGGAGTTTACTGGCTGCTGAACCATACTAGCCTGGGGAACAGGATTCGCGCAGTGGGGCAGAATCGAGAGGCGGCTGCCATTTGCGGAATAAATGTTCATCACATCTATGCTCTTACCTTCGGCTTGGGTTGTGCAGTCACAGCAGTGGGTGGGTGTGCGGCACTGCCCTTTATGCCCATAACGCCCTTCGCAGGAATGGGACTGGCACTGAGAGCATTTGTGGTTGTGATATTGGGAGGACTGGGCAGCGTACGTGGGGCTTTGCTGGCGGGCATCATCATCGGAGTGGTGGAAACAGTAGGGGCTCATTTTACCAATAGCAGCATAGCCGCCATCATCGTCTTTGCTATATTCCTGATTATCATCGTTTCCAGACCCAAAGGCTTGTTGGGTACTATCGAGGTGTAATAAATGAAGCAAAACAGAGGGATAGAAGCTTTGGGGGAAAGGCTTAGAACTAGACAGATACCTTTGGGATGGGTAATTATCGCAGTCGTGCTGATATTGTTGATAATAGTGCCTTTTGCCTGGAAAGATAACTCCTACTATGTGCACATCGTCATCACGATTTTCATATGGGGCTATATGGCTACTGCCTGGGGACTGGTAGGGCAGAGTGGACAACTTTCCTTCGGGCACGCTGCCTTTATGGGAATAGGCGCATATACCACCGGCATCCTGTACTCACAGTTTGGGGTTACCCCGTGGTTAGGTGTGTTCGTGGCAATTGGACTAGCCACCCTGGGTGGTGTTATTATAGGCATTCCTACACTGCGGCTGCGAGGTGTCTACTTTGCTTTGGCTACTTTTGCCTTCGGCTTCATTATCCTCATGATTGTGAAGAATGCAACATACATCGGGCCAGTGTATATAGGAGGTGGTGCCTTCTTAACACTTCCTCGTGCCGGTCAGGCCCCGGCCGTGTTTCAATTTGAGAGTAAGACGCCATATTATTTCATGGCCCTGGCTATGCTAGCTGGCATAGTTTATCTCAGTCACTGGTTCAACCGCAGTCGGATGGGCTTCTATTGGACAGCTATCAGGGGCGACCAGGATGCTGCCGAATCTCTGGGCATCGATGCTGCAAAATACCGCCTTAGAGCCTTTCTCATTAGTTGTGCTTTGACTGGCCTGGGTGGTGCCTTTTTCATGCAGTACTTCCGCTTTTTCAGTCCGCAGAAGGTTCTGGACGTAAGCCAATCCATACAGATTGCCCTGATAGGTATTGTTGGCGGGTGGCAATCGGTTTTCGGACCCATGATAGGCGGCTTTATTATAGTCCCTGTCGCTGAGCTGCTACGTCTTAATTTGGGGGCCTTCCCTGCGATGAGCCCCATAATATATGGTATAATTCTGATGCTGTTTATCCTATTCATGCCCAATGGAGTGAATGAGCCGTTTATGAGAGGCCTGAACTGGCTTGAGAGGAAGTACTGGCGTCCATCCCAGAATGCTAATAATGAAAATAATGAAAAAGTAGGGAGGCAGTAGAATGGCCATACTGGAAGTTAACAATTTAGTAAAGAGATTTGGGGGCCTGGTGGCTGTTCACGACCTGGACATGACAGTAAATGAGGGGGAGACGTTGGGGCTGATTGGGCCTAACGGGGCTGGTAAGACCACTCTGTTTAACATGGTAGCTGGTTATTACAGGCCTGATAAGGGCCAGGTTATTTTCCAGGATCATGACATAACCGGCCTTAAGCCATATGAAGTTTGCCGGCGAGGAATAGGTCGCACTTTCCAAACAACCAAACCCTTCCTGGACATCTCTATACTAGAAAATGTGGTGATTGGGGGGTTCATGCAGGCTCACAGCACTGCTGAAGCCAGGAGAGCTGCTCAAGATGCACTAGATATTCTAGAACTCAGTGACCGAGTTGAAACCCTGGGCAGTGAACTCACCGTGCCCGACCGCAAACGCCTTGAAATAGCTCGGGCGCTGGCCACTGGTGCCAAGCTACTGCTCTTAGATGAGCCTATGGCTGGACTAACCCCTTCAGAGAAAGGGCATGCAAGCGAGTTGCTGCGGAAAATCAGCGGACAGGGTATTACCCTGGTGATAGTAGAACACGACATGAAGGTAGTGATGACTCTTTGCTCTCGCATTATACTAATGGACCGTGGGGAGAAGCTGCTAGAAGGTAGTCCCAAGGAAGTATCCAGCGATCCCAGAGCAATCACTGCCTATCTGGGAGAAGAATATACTGTTTCAGGTTAGAAGGAAAGGAGGAGAATATGGCACAACTTGAGGTTAAAAAGCTTCGCTCAGGTTACGGGGCAATATCCATATTACATGAAATCTCCTTCCAAGTGGAGCAAGGCGAAATCATTGCTGTAATTGGCTCTAATGGGGCAGGTAAAACAACCTTGGTGAGGACCATCTCTGGTCTTATTGAGCCACTGTCGGGGGAGATTATCTTTAATGGAGAGCCAATCACCAAGCTGGCACCTCATAAGGTAGTGGCCAAAGGGGTGGCTCAGGTACCGGAGGGTCGGCAGCTATTCAACTTCTTGACTGTGGAGCAGAACTTGATGATGGGCTCCAATGTATCTGAAGCTCGCGCCCACCGGAAGGAAAGTTTAGAACTAGTCTTGGACCTGTTTCCTGTACTGGCAGAGCGGAAGAACCAGGAAGCTGGCACACTAAGCGGCGGTGAGCAGCAGATGCTGGCTACCGCTCGTGGCATGATGGCTCGCCCTTCAATGCTCATGATGGATGAGCCCTCTTGGGGCCTGGCACCAATGCTTACCAAGGAACTATTCGAGGTTATCACGCGAGTCAATAAGGAGGTTGGCACTACAGTCCTGCTGGTGGAGCAGAATGTGTATAAGGCCTTATCTATAGCCACCCATGCCTATGTTCTGGAGCGTGGGGATATAGTTATGGAAGGAACGGGACAGGAGCTCCTGGATAACAAGGAGCTAAAGACTGCTTATCTGGGGTTGTAAACCTTCAGATAACGATGCAGGGTTATGGCATTTCTCACCGCAAACGCTTCAACATCGTTGTTGAAGTAAATGTAGATAGAGTGAGCGCTCTTACCCAGCATAGCGATTTTCTCTGCCCATAGGGGAAATTCCTCATCAGAGTAGCAACTTGCGTATAAGCTCTGACCACTATGGAAGCGGATGTAGACGAAATCGGTAGTGGCTACAAGGGGACAAGTAAGGCCGGGCATATCAAAAACACATAAACCAGCGTTGTATTGCTGCAAGATATGAAACACGGAATCATCGAGCCATGACTCATGGCGAAATTCAAATACATGGTGCTATTTCTGAGGTAAAGAGGAGAGGAAATTTTCCAATACTTCATCATTTCGTTTCATATTAGGCGGCAATTGATACAAGAGTGGCCCCAACTTATTTTCCAGAAAACAAGCCCGCGATAGGAAATTCTCTATTGCTGAGCCCAAATTTCTCAATCTTTTTATGTGGGTGATGAATCGGCTTACTTTGACGGCAAAGACAAAGTTATGGGGCGAAGATTCACGCCAGGCGCTAAAAGCTTTCTCCGAAGGCAGATGATAGAAGCTATTATTGAGCTCTACAGTGGTAAATTGTTTGGCATAAAATTGTAGCCATTTGGACTTTGCTAGTCCTTCAGGATAATAAAGGCCACGCCAGTGGTTATAATGCCAGCCGCTACAACCGATACAGTATTTCGGTGATGACTTGTTTTTCATGCTTGACAACAAGCTGTTCTGGTTCAAATAGATGGTGACATCTCGAGCCACTCTTTCTGTTACTGCAAGCCGAGGACGTGGTAATCGCTTGCCGAGATTGCGGAGCTTGTTCCGAGCCGAAGCTCTGACCACTTCGCTTCCTGTCAT
>CAZQBR010000092.1:2202-6219 GCA_964591975.1 uncultured Dehalococcoidales bacterium | reverse complement strand
ATGCCACCGGTGGTATGACCGACTCCAAGGCAGTAGATGCCCAGAGTGGCTATGAATCTGCTCTTACCAGCCTGCTCTGTGCTTTAGCAGGTGCCAACTTCATTCACGACGCTGCCGGACTCATGGAATTCGCGTTAACCACGTGTTATGAGAAATACGTTGTAGACAATGAAATATTGGGAATGGTTATGAGGGCTGTTGAGGGGATAAAGGTCAATGAAGATACCCTGGCATTTGACCTCATCAAACAGGTGGGTCCTGGAGGTAATTTCGTCAGTTCTAAGCATACCAGGCACTTCATGCGGAGCGAGCACTACCAGCCTTCCCTGAGCGATAGAGATAATAGGGAGGAATGGGAAGCCAAGGGTGGGAAGATAACTTGGGAAAGGGCAGCGGAAAAAGTGAAGGAGATTATAGCCAATCATAACTGGAGCTTACCCCCTATGACAAGACAGCAGATACTCTCGGAAATGCCCGACATTGTAGACTGATATGCTAGTAATTGGGGAAAACATCAATGCATCAACCAGGTCTGTAGCAGAGGCCATCGTTAATAGAGATAGGGAGTTTTTGGAGAGCCTAGCCAAAGCTGAGGCTGCTGCTGGAGTTGACTTCATCGATGTAAACACTGGCACAGGATATGGCTCTCCAGAGCAGGAAATGGCAACTATGGAGTGGTTGGTAGAGGTAGTTCAGAGAGTTACGGGCAAGCCGCTTGTTATTGATAGTGAGAGCCCCCATATAATAGAGGCTGCACTACGCAAATACCATGGCATTAGTCCAATAATCAATTCAGTCAATGCCGAACCTGAGAGGCTAGCATCCATTGGCTCTCTGGCAATGGAGCACCAGGCCTGGCTGGTGGTGCTAGCTATGGGAACCAAGGGGATCCCTGACAATGTTGAAGAGCGGTTGGCCACCTGTGACCAAATAATGGAGCAACTAACCCATCTGGGTTTGAGGGAGGAGCGAATATTTTTCGATCCCCTAGTACTCCCCATTGCGGTGGATTCTACCCAGGGGTTGGTCACACTGAAAACCATAGAGCAGATTAAATCACGATATCCGAATGCCAGGACTGTAATGGGGTTGAGCAATATTTCTTATGGTTTACCCAACAGAAAATTGGTCAATCAAGCGTTCCTTGTGATGGCGACCTACGCGGGACTAGATGCTGCTATCCTCAACCCTCTCGACGCTAAGACAATGAGTTTTATCAAGACAGCCAATATGCTTACGAGTAGAGACCCCCTGTGCAAAGGATACATCAGAGCCCACAGGAAGGGAATGCTTCTGAATTAGTGCACGAGGTGTAAAAATGGCTCGGTCTGAAAAAAGGAGTCCAAAAGAATCTCGAGATAAAGGAGTCCCTGCGTTGTGGCGCATAAGACCCCCTAAATTTCATCCCGTCTTAGTAGTCATAGATATGCAGAATGGCTTCTGTGCACAGGGAGGCTCTTACGAAAGGTTCGGAGCCGATATAAATATATACCGGAAGATCGTACCTAATGTGAGGAGGATTATAGATGTCTGTCATGAACTGCGCATACCCGTCTTTTATACCCAACAAGTTAGAGAGGCATCAGGGATAGACCTCCTCACCAGGATACACCGCATCATACCAAAAGGAAGGCTAGAATTCATCGAAAAGATCCACGCATGTGTGAGAGGAACATGGGACGCAGAGATAATCGATGAGCTGCTACCAACAAAAGCTGACCACATAGTGGTAAAAAGGAGGGACTCTGCCTTTCAAGATACTGAGTTCGAGCTATGGCTGAAGAGTATAGGTGCTGATACCGTCATATACACTGGCATAGACACTTGCATCTGCGTAGAAAATTCTCTCAGGGAAGGATTCAACAAGGGTTATGATGTTATATTAGTAGAAGATGCAGTAGCATCTTCCTGGCAGGAGTTGCATAAGGCTACCCTAGAGAAAGTGAGGAATTCCTTCGGCTTGGTTTTGACTACGGAGCAACTCGTAGATACGCTGCACACTACCAAGCATAGAGCATTAGCCTTCACACTTTCTATGGAGTATCTATGATAACCATAGATACTAGGATAGGAGAATCGCGATGGCACGACAAGGAATACTAGTAGCACCTTACCAGAGGCTCGAATTGGAGCAGGTGGAAAGGATACATCAGGCCTCTCTAGATATATTGCTCGACCCGGGCGTGATATGTTTCAACCGCAACGCTGCTGAGATCTTCGGCGACTATGGTGCCGAAGTCTTATCCATTGAGCAGGGAAGTACTGCTTGCTGGTTGCTCAAGATTCCTGAGAAGCTCATCTCTAGTGCAGTGCAGGCAGCGCCAAAAGTAGTGAAGCTAGGAGCACGGGATGAGAACAATTGCCTCATCCTCGATGGGCGTGAACCCAGGGTGCGATTCGCCTCAGGGTCTGAGGCTAACAACTGGCTGGATGTGGATGTGGAAACTTTTGTCAGTAAACGTGACCCGGCCATCGAGGTCAAATTCCCCGTATTCAGGATAGAAAAAGGCACTGTGGATAAGCTAGCCAGAGCAGCACGCCTCTGCGAACACCTGGATAGCTGGGACAGCTTCCTGCGCCCAGTCAATATCCAGGATAATGATATCACTGCCGATAACAAAGATGTTAATAAGTTCTTCGCTTCACTGAACAACACCACCAAGCATGTGATGTCCGGGCTTACCGAGCTCAGCCAGATGAGCAATGTGGTTAGGATGGCTCAGATTATAGCTGGTGGGGAGGACAGGTTGAAGGAGAATCCTCTCATCTCTTTCATTACCTGTGTGGTGAAAAGCCCTCTCCAGCTTGTAGACGATACCACACAGACAGCGGTAGAAATAGCAAAGAGGGGCATCCCCCTGGTAATCTCCAGTTCCCCTCAAGGCGGCTCCACTGCCCCCATTAGAGAAGATGGTATGGTAGCTCAGATTAATGCTGAGATCCTGGCGGGTGTAGCCTTAACTCAATTAGTGAACAAAGGTACCCCTGTGCTCTATGGCAGTGTGCCTGGCAGAGCCCGTATGACTGACCTTTATGATTCTTACGGAGTTCCTGAGTTTAACCAGTACAACATCGACTGCGTTCAGATGGCACGCTACTATAATTTACCTTGTTATTCCACTGGAGGCGTCTCCGATGTAAAGACGCCGGGGATACAGGCATCAGTGGAAAGGCTATTTTCTCACATTCTGGTAACACTTGCTGGCCCCCAATATATTCACTATGCCTTTGGCCTTCTGGAACGGACCAATACTTTCTGCCCTGTTCAGGCAGTGCTGGATGACACTCACATAGATATGGTAAAGAGGTTTGTCAAACAACCATCAGTGAGCGCTGCCGGGATTTCGGAATCCCTGGAGCAAATAAGGAGGGTCATGGGCACCTCCCACAAGCTCTACACCAGATTTGTACGGAGTGCACTTCGCTCTGGTGAAATTACACCTCCGTACCCCTTCGAGGGGAAGGACATGGTAGATGAAACGCTCGTTCGGGCACGGGAGAAGATGGAGGAGGTTTTGTCATTGCCACCACCCCATATAGCTGGAGAGGTAGTGAATAACGTATTTCGAGAGGTGCCTGGCCTGCTGGCAAGATTAAGAAATTGATAACATCGGAGGTAAAGTTTGACAGAAGATATATTAGCGCTTATCAAAGAAAATGTTGTTCAAGGGAGAGTAACCCAGGATGATGAAGGTCTGGAAGAAGGGATGATAGGCCAACCCGGGACAACCGAGTTGACTGAGAAAGCCATTGCCCTGGGCATAGATGTGAAGGATATAATCAATAAGGGACTCACCGCAGGGATGGACATTGTGGGACAGAAATACGAGACAAAAGAGTATTACATTCCAGATATGCTGGCAGCGGCTGAAGCGGTGGGAGCAGCTATGGAGCTACTGGAGCCTCATCTTGCCAAAAATAACATCGAGCCCAAGGGTAAGGTAATCGTGACTACGGTAAAAGGGGACCTTCATGACATCGGGAAGAACATAGTTGCAATATTGCTCCGGGGGGCTG
>CAZQBR010000092.1:0-2192 GCA_964591975.1 uncultured Dehalococcoidales bacterium | reverse complement strand
GGGAATGATGTAGCTCCCGAGGTCATTGTAGCCGCACTGCGAGAAGAAAAGCCACAATTTCTGGGAATGTCTGCCTTGCTTACCAGCACTATGCCCCACATGGGGGATACCATCCAGGCAATTGCAGAAAGTGGGCTCAGGGACACAGTTAAGATTATCGTCGGTGGGGCTGCTGTCTCAAAGGAATTTGCCCAAAGCATAGGTGCTGATGGCTACGGCGCAGACGGGTTTGACGCAGTAAGAGTAGTGGAATCTCTAAGCGCCAACAAGAACTATTAAGGGGGTGCCATGACTGAGATAGCTGCCTACAATGAGGCGCTCAAAAGTGGGCAATACCAGAAGCCTGAGGGGCTTCTAGGTAAATACGATAACGTGCGCCGCTTCTGGGAAGATGAAGTGCTTGGACTTTACCTGAGGCCCTACTTAAAGCAACTGGTGGCTCGAAAGAAGGAGAGCGGTGGAGGAATTCGCGTGTTAGACCTGGGATGTGGCAGCGGAGATGGCCTGGAATTCATCACCAGCATCAGCAACAGCGGTTCCTTGGTTTCAGAGCATAATACAAAGGTTATAGAACCTGATATGCTTGAGTCTTACAAAGGAATCGATATAAATGCGGGAATGCTGGAACAGGCGCAGTCCATCTATGGTGGCAGACCAAATGTGACCTTCGTCCAGTCGAGTTTCAACGACCATGATTTCTTTAACGAAGAGCCTTGCGAATTGTATTTAGCCAACTATGGAACACTATCCCACAACACTGACCAGCAGACTGTAAAGCTTTTGAGCAACATCGCCAGGCATAGCAAAGATGGAGCCATCATCATGCTTGACTGGCTGGGGCGCTTCGCCTATGAGTGGCAAACACTGTGGACAATGGATTTTGAGCATAACCAGTGGATGGACTATGCCATCTCCTATATCTACTCGGATGATGGAGGGGAGAAGCAGCAGGAGTTGGCTCATTTTCCACTGAGAATTATGGGACGCAAAGAGGCTCTACAAGTCTATCGGCAGGTCAGAAGAGATGTTGGGGAGATAATTACGCTGCGGAAGCTGGCTGACCGGTCTTCGCTTGTGGGGCGACACATGGATACAGCTCAATATAATGCGCACTGTCAACCTCTGCGCCACCTGGTCAATTCTCTTTTTGAACCAAATCAGTGCACTAACCTCGATGAAGCACTGGTCCACTATGTTCCCGGAGATGGCTTCGCTGAGGTGAATGCGTATTATCACAAACTCGCTAGCTGCTGGAATCACCTGGTAACCTATACCAGAGCGCTATTTGGAGAAAGCAAGCCTCCGGAAGCTCTGTCACAAACACCATTACCGCTCAGGAGATCACTCGGTGCCATGAAGAACGTAGCGAGAACGGCATCTGGTATGAAAATAGGAACCCCCAGGACTAGCCTGGTCGAGCCGCAGTTGGCCTACTGCCTCCGGGAGCTCGAGATGGGGCTTCAGCGGGGGCAGGGATGCGGGCATGGCCTGATAGCCATCTTTGAGATTGTGAAATAAGCCACAAAAATTATGAAAGTAGCGGCTTTATAAGAAGGATATATTTATGGCGGGAATATCAGGAACTAGCTCAGGCAGCAAGGCCCCCCTGGAGTTGATGTTGGGCAGGCTGCGCCACCGAGGACCCGCAGACGAGTGGCTACAGCAGGGCAAAAGAATAGCTCTTGGATGCCGCACTCTGCCCTCAGAGGCGAAGCACTCAGGAAGAACACACTCACAGGTAGCTGACACCGCCGCAATAATAGATGGGCATCTGCACTGCGAAGGTGAGCCTCAGCTACTTGAAGCAGACCTCCTGATTGATCTCTACAGCAGGTTCGGCTCTGGATTTGTGGAACGCTTAGACGGAGACTTCGCCTTTGCTCTGGCCACTGAGGATGAGCTCATACTGGCCAGGGACCCCATAGGCATGCGGCCGCTATTCTATGGCCATGAGGATGGCAATCTCTACTTTGCCTCAGAGGCAAAAGCCCTTGTGGATCTATGCGCCGAGGTCGTAGAACTACCACCGGGTCACATCTACACTCAAGGGAAAGGGCTTCATCCGTTCAAGAGCTTACAATACTCGGTTCCCGAATATGACAGTCCTGATGAGGCGGCTCGCATTCTGGCTGACTTATTGCGAGAGGCTGTAGGGATGCGGCTGAAGGACGGCAATGTTGGCGGTATCCTGC
>CAZQBR010000091.1:0-6247 GCA_964591975.1 uncultured Dehalococcoidales bacterium | reverse complement strand
TCTGTTCTGTCGGCATTACCTTCTTACCTCCTTCCAGATTGATATGATAAGCTCAAGCTTGAATCTCTAATGCTCTTTAGCTCATTCCCTGATTATAATATTTATTATGCCATGCCTCATTTCGTCACCCATCTACCTGAGCGAAATCAATTACCACTCGCATATATTTTCATCCAGTTTCCCACCCCTAATGGCCAGGGTAAAATTTGGCCACTGCCTACCCCAACCTGCCAATCCTCATTTTCTTGCCCTAATTACCACAAAGGAGCCTTCGCCATAGCCTGGTTTTATCGGCTCAACCTTATCAATTTTAGATAAGTCCTTGAAGATGGTCTGGTTAAATCGAAAATCCTTGAAGCTCACCTTCTCCAGAAGGGGAACAAGCTCTTCTACAGAGTAAAAAGTTGCCACCCGATAAAATAGACTGCCCTTTTTGCGTTCTTCATATGACCTTCCGACCGGGGTATCCCGGTTGATAAAGCCAATAATTAAACTACCACCTGGTTTTAATATTCTGGAAGCCTCTCCAAACGAGGCTTCCAGATCATCAACAAAACAGATGGTAGTAACCATTAGAGCAAAATCAAATATTGAATTACCGAACGGGACTGCCTCCGCCACGCCTCTAACCACATTAATGCCTTTTTGCTGGGCGATTTGCCCCATTTTAGATGATGGCTCAACTCCAAACTCAATACCCAAAGGGGCAGCAAACCTTCCGCTGCCCACCCCAATTTCAATGCCACCTCCATTCTCGGGCACCTGTTGCTTTACGGCTTCGAGCTCCGATTCGTAAGCGAATCTATGCTCAGTGAACCAGTTTTCATACTCGATAGCGTGCTTTTCAAAAGGCTCTATTTTTGCCATGAATAGCGATCCACTCAGCCTAGCTCCTGAGGACACCCTTCGCCACAGCTATATTCTGGTAACTGATATTTGCGCCATAAGCCAGTGACGCGGCAGCGAGATTCTTGGTGGCACGCAAGGTCTTAGCGAATTTGCGTCGAATAGTCCAGCCGGAGTAAATATGACGAGCGCCTTCCAGCGTTACAGCTGAAAGCTCTTGTGGTGTCATCAATGCCGGCCTGTGGACAACCCCAACCAGGTCATAATACTCCCAGTCTTTGGGGAAGTTGGCATATAGCAACCGTCCTGCATCCCTTAGCCTGTTAAACAGTCGAGTTCCTGGCAATGGTGTTAAGTAGCTCATCTGCACTGCATCAATCCCACTGTGCAGGATGTAGTCAGTGCGATGGCGCAGTTTCTCCGGCGTGTCACTATCCATCCCATAAATGAAGCCACCTAGTACAGCAATGCCGTGGCGGTTAATGGAGCGGAAGGCTTCCTTATAGCTATCCACTCCCTTCTTCAGGTTTAACTTCTTGCCTACTTCCTCAAGTGCATCAACGTCCTCTGCTTCCACTCCAAGGAAAACCATACGACAGCCGCTCCTGGCAGCGTATTCTAGCAGTTCCTCATTGTCGGCAAAGTTTATCGACGCCTGGCACCACCAATCTTTTTTAATCCCTCGTTCGATCATCCCCTTGAATAGTGCGACAGCTCTTTTCTCGGTCGCCTTCCCATATCCAATGATGTTGTCGTCAACAAAGAAAACCCTTTTCTGCGGAATGGTTTCCAACTCGTCCAGTACCTCACCTACCAATCGTTGGCGATAGTGGTGACCGTTAAAGACGGTCACGGAGCAGAACTCGCAATCCATGGGGCAGCCCCGAGAAGTCTGAATGGTGCCAAACGCATACTCAGGGTTAAAGAGGTCGCGACGTGGCTGAACTATCCCTGCCAGGCCCAGCCATTCTCCCTGATAGATTTGTTGTATTCCACCAGCCATAAAGTCGGCAATCACCTGAAGCCAGACGCTCTCCGCTTCACCAATAACCACAGCGTCAACATAGCGCAGTGCCTCATGAGGAAGCATTGAGGCATGTATGCCACCCATTACGGTGGTGATGCCTTGTTCTCTGTAGACGCTAGCAATCTCATAAGCCCGGGGAGCAGCAGCGGTGAAGGCAGTTAAACCAACAAAATCGGCTTCCTGATACTCAAAGGGCTTGAAGTTTTCATCAATTAAAGCCACTTCCCAGCTATCAGGTGTCAAGGCGGCAAGAACCCCCAGCCCCAGTGGTGGGAAACGGGAGCTAAGGCTCACCGCTAGCCCTGCGCGATGGGGATTAACGGGATTGATTAGAAGCAGCTTCCGCCTGCTCATATTATATCTTAGTCTTCACTCCCAAATTGTTATACTTATGCCGCACCTATACTACAGTTCCAACTGCACGGCTTTAGGTCAGCTAAGCAGTACGTTCCTAATTCATACTGCGTCAAAGGGTATCATAAATCACATAAATAGCGAATGGGAAAATTGGCACCTAATCTTGTCGTTTTATCACTTTATTCAATATCTGTTCCACAATCCCCGCTTATGTTCCCGTGCTTCTTTTTCCATTTGAAGGAAATATGATTGGTACTTGAGGTTTGGAGGATAGGAATATGAATAAGCATAGCCTAACCTGACAAGCTCGGCATTAACCATTATACTATCCACCCATACATATCTGAGTAAACGTCCATATTCATCCTTATCCTCAACATCTTTTTCCAGACGAATTTCTTTACCCTCGGCTAGACTGCGATTAGCCTCTGTGGCTTTAAGGTAGTAGGACTCGCTGATTTCTGGAGTATCAATGCCAATGTACCTCACCCTGTAGCCGCCTTCAATCTCTATAGTGTCTCCGTCAATAACACGAGTAACAAGAACTGTAGTTTCATTAACCTTACTACATCCTGTGGCTAAAAGGGCCAAAACTATGGCAAGGGCAACTATTAGCCACCCTCTATTCCACAATCCAAATTCGTGATGGGTCATGCAAGACAATTTCTGGGTCGCCCTTGTAGATTTCAATTTTACCCTTTACCCTCACCTTCTTGTTTGAGAAATGAGTTTCAGGATTGGGCGGGAATGTCTGTATAAACTTATCCCTTATAAGCTCACCGGTCTCTATATCTTCCTTCCAGATTATACACTTAAAGTATCCCTCATACGGGTCATGAAAGTCCAGGAAGGTTGGTTCTCCCTTGGATTCTTCAGCATAGTAGGTTCTAACTATCACTCCTTCCACTGTAACTACATTCGCAGGATGGTTATAACCAATGTCTAAAAGCTTCTCTGTGTCTAAGGCATCAATTACTTCCTGTTCTTCCTTTGCTGCTGGATTAATGGTTAAGTTCACCGCTACTGTCTGAGGAGTATTAGTGGCTTCTGAGGCAGAGATCGCGATGACTGTAGCATAGCTGCCAACATCCATCCCAGATATATCTACTGAAAGGATTATGTTATCTATTTCCCCTGTAGAGCTACCACTGCCTGGGCTCAGGATAAGCCAATCGGCGTTACCACTCGCAGACCAACTCAGCGTCCCACGTCCAGAGTTCCATATACTCAACGTCTGACTTGCCGGGTTAACCCCATCTTGCTGAGCCTCGAAGCTAAGGTTTGATGGGCCAACTGTAATAGCTGGGGGTGATGAAGATATTGGCTCTGCACAGGCTATAACAGAGCTAGCTAGTAGAAGAGCTAAGCCAAAGAATAGCAGTGAATGCCATCCATGCTTCTTTGCCATCTTTGTTATTTAGGTTGGCTCCCATAAAAACTGGGGCAGGTTCCCAGTCAAAGCCGTGGTACTCGCTTCAATTACCCTGCCTCTGGCTCAATCAATCCATAATTGCCATCTTTGCGGCGGTATAATAGGTTGACCATGTCAGTATCAGCGTTGATGAAAAGGAAAAAATCGTGTCCCAGAAGTTCCATCTGATTTATGGCCTCATCTTCAGGCATGGGTTTAACCAAGAAATGCTTGTTCTTTACTACCTTTTTAGGCGCTTCAACCCCCTCCGTCTCTTCTACCGATTCCTGACGAGCCAAGGAAATGCCTCTGCCTTTGTCATATAGCTTGCCCTTGTATCGCTCGATTCGACTAGTTAACGCATCCATTACCCTATCAATGGCTGTGCGAAGATCATTAGCTCTCTCCTGAGCTCTAATTAGCGTGCCTTTGCTATCAAGAGTAACCTGAACGGCAAATCGCTTCTCAGGCAATTTCGTCCTTTCCTCCAAGATCTCCACCTTGCCTTCACCAATGGAAGGTAGATAACGATTTAATTTGCCGATCTTTTTGCTAGCATATTCGCGCATTGTTTCAGAGACTTCCACATTGTTCTTGGTAATAATCTGTAATTTCACGCTTCCTCCTTTAGTTGTAAATCTCTCTGGCCAAGGTTAAGCCCCACACTAATAGAGCGCCTTTGTTTTTGAGAGCTATGGCGCAGGACTCTAACGTAGCTCCAGAAGTGCATACATCATCGATGAGGATAACCTGTTTACCACTTAGCTTATCATTTCGGCATACAAAAGCATCAGTTACATTCCTTCGCCGCTCCTCTAGACCAGCTGCTCTTACCTGGGGTTGTGCCTGTTTAACGCGAATAAGACAATCCTCAACCATAGGCAAATTTGTGAGCTTCCCCAATTCCCTGGTCAGGAGACTTGATTGATTATAACCCCGCTCCCTCAGCCGTTGTGGATGGAGAGGCACGGGAATAAGGACTTCACCAGGCAGGGGATTCGACCGCAGGTAATCAGCCAACAGCTCAGCTAAACAGCGGGAGATAGCCTTCAAATTCTGATACTTTAGCTGATGAATGGCTTTCCGTACCACCTCGTCAAAGCGGAATGGAGACCGGATGCCGTCAATCTCAGTTTGTCTCTGCCTACAGCTTGGGCATACGATGCCGCTAGCTTGAGGCCTGCCGCATTTAGGGCAAATGGGAGGCAACAGGCTCGGCAGCTTCCTATAGCAATCAAGACAAAGAAAGCTACCTACCTTTGCACAACCAATGCACCGGCTAGGGAAAAGGAAATCAATCGCCAACTCAGCTAATTGACCTAAGCGAAGCAAACCCTTTACTAACTGGTAAATCTTCAGTGTGAGCGAGTGTGAAGCGCTCCACTGAGGATGGGCTCATCCAGGTATACCTCACCATTCCTGATTTTAATGTTGTACCCACAATCAGGATTGGTGCATACCCATGCTTTGTACTGAATTGCTGCCCCTTGACTGCCAAAGTCTGAAAGAGGCACCAAATCTCCTTTACCGCATTTCTGACATTTTGGGAACGACTCGTTTTCCAAGGCTCCCACCTCCCCAATTAAAATTATTTGCTAACTATATACTAAAAATGATTTGCTGGCAAGAGAAATTCCCCTCGGTTCTCAAATTTTTACTTTCCTTTATTAACATTTCTCAGTCGGCAGTTTTACTTCAGCTAGACAGGAATAGATGGCCCCTGTGGGTGTTAGCTGACTCCTCATTAAGTTGATAGCATTGACAGCAGCTACGTACTTGCTTTCAAGGCTGGAAGACATCACAAGTTCACCAAAGCTCTTTCTCTCCCCGGGTGATGCTCCTTGCCTCATGCGAGCTAAAGTTAGATGTGGCGTGAAAGGGCGTTCCTCTCTAGCAAAGCCCAAAGAAGCAAGTGCGGAATCAATGTTCCGCTGTAAGCTTGATAGCTTATTTATCTCCCCACCAATGCCAACCCAAAAGACACGCGGCTGCCTTAGATTAGGAAAAGCTCCTAAATTTGAAATCTCCAGACGGAAAGGAGAAATCCCCTGAGTGGCCTCCTCCATAGCCTTAGTAATCTGAGCTACCTGCTTAAAAGGAATATTACCTAGAAACTTTAGAGTTAAATGGATTCCTCCAACATCCACCCATTTGACGAACGTATGCTCTTCTCTCTCCAGTTCACCTCTTAGCCTGACTAACCCTTCCTTAACCTCTTCAGGCAGCTCGATAGCAATAAAAGAGCGAATTTGATCTGGACTATGTGGCATTTTTGCCCCCTTCCACCCTGGATAGCAGTTTCTGGGCATTATCCCCCAAAATCCTACTTTTATCTTCTTCGGGAAGTTCCAGGGACTGGATTTGGGTAATTATTCGGCTCGGCGAGATGAGAGGATAATCACTGCCGAAAAGGATTTTATCGCTGCCAATAATCTCGCCTACCTGCTTAAAAATTTGAGGCTGGTAAAGAAAAATGGTGGCCGCAGTATCAAAGAAGACATTAGTCAAGGCCTTAGCTACCTCAGGCATTAGCGCATAGAAAGGCAAACCACCACCCCAATGGGCACAAACCAGCTTTAAATCAGGAAAGCCCAGTATAAAAGAGT
>CAZQBR010000090.1:2145-6325 GCA_964591975.1 uncultured Dehalococcoidales bacterium | reverse complement strand
ATATATTCCTCCACCTCGTCAGGCACCAGGTACCGAACTGGCAGTCCCCGAGCTAACCTCTTGCGTATTTCTGAAGAACTAATCTCAATTACAGGCATATCAAGCTGAATAACATTATCCAGCACTCCAGGTATAGATGTTTCCAAAGATTTTAAACTTGGTGAGTTTGAGCTTAATCTTGAGGCAACCACTAACTTACATATTTGAACTAATTTCCTCGGTTCTTTCCATAAAGGCAAGTCAACCAAGGCATCACGCCCAAGAATGAAGTAAAAACTTGCTTCAGCACCTAGCTGTTTCCGCAGCATTGTTATGGTATCCACAGTATAAGAAGGACTAGAATGCTCCAACTCAAGAGTACAAAGTTCAAAGTAAGGATTAGAGGCAATAGCCCGACGTACCATTTCCACCCGATGCTCCTGTGGTGTAATAACATGATCCACTTTGAGCCAAGGATGCCCCGCAGGCACAAAAAGAACCTTGCTGAGCCCTAGCTTTATCCTCGCTTCCTCAGCTAAAATGAGATGTCCCACGTGGATAGGATCAAAGGTACCGCCAAGAACGCCTATATTCACTGCTTTATTTTTTCGGTCTGGGATGAAATACCGCTATTTGGGGCGGTAAAGCTATTTCCTCCCCTTGACTCCCCCACTCAACTATTTCCATAGCTCTGCTGGTCAATTCTAACACGCCTTGGCCACTTACCGCGGAAACATAAAAGAGCGGGGCTTTACACTCATCAAAGTTTTGCTTGATACTGGGCAAATGAGTTTGAACTTGGGGCAAGTCCACCTTATTTACTACCACAATTTTTGGCTTTCGTAGTAAATTAGCTTTGTATAAGGCTACCTCCTTACATAGGCTTTTTAAGTCATCTCCAATGGTTGACGAACTGCCATCCAGCAAGTAAATCAACAGCCTGGTTCTCTCTACGTGGCGTAGAAAATCATTTCCTAATCCTTTCCCAGCATGGGCACCCTTCACAAGCCCAGGCATCTCAGCAACAATAAAATCCCTTTTGCTACCTTGCATAACTCCTAAAATCGGCTGGCGGGTAGTAAAGGGGTAGTCAGCTATTTGAGGCCTGGCTCGCGATATAGTAGATAACAAGGTGGACTTACCTGAGTTAGGATAGCCAATAATGCATATATCGCTAGGGAGTTTTAACTCCAGGATGATATGCTGCTCCTCGCCTGGTTCTCCCTTACTAGCTGTTTCAGGAGCTTGAATTACCGCTGTAGCGAAATGAGTATTACCCAGTCCTCCATGCCCACCCTTAGCTAGCAAAATTTGTTTGCCTGCAGTAGCCAAATCATCCAGAAGCACCTCATTCCCTGAACCAGGCTTAGGAAAAAGTATTGTTCCCACCGGCACTAAAATCGTCAGATCCTTCCCTCTCTTGCCCCGTTTCCGCCAGCTACCACCTTGAGTACCATCTCCAGCGGCAAATTTCTTTCCCCCCTTCAGCAAGTCCAAATCATTCACCCCAGGGCTAGCCACAATAAACACATCCCCTCCCCCACCACCATCCCCACCATCTGGACCTCCAAAAGGAACATACTTCTCATGGCGGAAGCTAACCAAACCATCCCCTCCATTCCCTCCCCAGACCACCATTTCCACTCTATCTATCATAGTTTATCTACTATATTCATCTAAATTATCTATAAGTATAATAGTTTTCAAGATAGTAATCATAACACCGGTGAAGTTAGAGATGATAAGTGGCTTTGGGGAGCTTAGAAACTGGGGACTGGTGTTACAAGCATGAGTCTATGCATTAACAATTTATCCGCAGTTGAGCGCTGATTATTCACCTCTTAATACGCCCAACTGGAGGATTTATGCAGATTAATTTTATTTTTAATCTCTGAGATTTGGGTGCGCAGGTTAGGATCAATATTCATTTCCCTAGCTATTTTTCCATAGCCATGAAGCGCTGTTGCGTGGTTTCTGTTGCCTAATTCCTTGCCAATTTCGGCGAAAGAGCAGCTGCTTTCTTCCCTCATAAGATACATGGTGATTTGGCGGGCTAGGACAGTCCTTCTGTCCCTCTTCTTGCCGGTTAGCTCTTCTACGGGGAGGTTGAAATAGTCAGCCACCGCCGTTGCTATTAACCTTGTATCTGGGTTGTAGGTTGTGCCGGTTAATAACTTGTTGATTGTTTCTGGAGTAATGTTGACCCCGCTTAATTTGGCCCGGGCAGTTAGGTAGGCTAAAGCGCCTTCAAGCTGGCGAACATTCTCGTGTATTCTCTCCGCTATAATTCGTAGTGCTTCCTCCAGCCCTGGTGTCATCATGTCCGTTGCTTTAGCTTGTAGGATAGCTAGGCGTGTTTCAAAATCGGGTGGTTGGATGTCAGCGACGAGACCCCATTGAAGGCGCGATCTTAGCTCATTGCTAAACGAAGCTATGTCTTCAGGAGAGCGGTCAGCGGCAATGACAATCTGGCGATTATTGTTATGCAACTCACAGAAAATGTGGATGAAGCATTGCAAAGTCTGGGTTTTGTTGGCTAGAAATTGGATATCGTCGAGTAGGAGGACATGAACATTTCTGAACTTGCTGCGGAAATCTTCCACTCGCTTTTGTCTCACAGCAAGGACAAATTCATTAGTGAATTGTTCAGAGGTAGTGTAGGCTGCTTGGAGTCCATTGTTTGCTGCTACATGTCCAATAGCATGTAGCAAATGAGTCTTACCTTGCCCAGTAGTGCTGTGGAGGAAAAGAGGATTATAAGTATATCCTGGTTTTTCCGCTACTTCTACGGAAGCAGCGTAGGCTAAGCGATTAAGATTACCGACAACGAAATTATCAAAAGTGTATCTGGGGTTAAACCTATACTTTGTGGCTTTGCTACTTGTTCCTCCGTCAGGCTGATTGGCGGAGGCCAAAGGGCTAGCTTGCAATTTGTCTTGACTGGGAATGGTAAACCGGATGTCAACATCTCTACCCGTGACATTAGTTAAAGTCTGTTTGACCAGGGAGTAGAGGCGCGTGGACAGCCATTCAGCGACGAACATGCTAGGGACACCAACTATGAAGATATTATCTTGGTAACTTATGCCTTGACTATTGCTAAGCCACGTGCTGTAATTTGCTTTGCTGACGTGAATTTGAAGTTCACCCAGGGCTTTTTCCCAAATCTCTTTCGCTAACTCCAATTTATCACTCAACCGGATTACGATACTTAGCCCGAAGGATGGTGCGAGAGATTAATGAGGGAGTGAAAGTACAAGAATATATTATCAATTTTTTTTGAACCTCCTCTAGGCGGTCTTTGACATAATGAAAGAAATTGTTGAAAATATCTCTGATATGGTAGGGCAAGCTATCTTTATGGGAACTCCACAGTTTGCTGCGGTTATATTGGAGTCTTTGCTCCGTAGTCCATGCCAAGTAGCTGCTGTATATACTCAGCCTGATAGGCCTATGGGCAGGAGCCGGCAAGTTGCCTGGTCTCCGGTAAAGAGGCTAGCTACTGAGCATAAGATACCAGTCATTCAACCAGAATCTCTGAAGTCGATGGAAGCGATAGAGGAATTGGCTAGCTTTAAGCCAGAGCTAATCATAGTGGCAGCCTTTGGCCATATTATCTCTCAAGAAATTTTATCCTTGCCCAAATTTGGTTGTCTTAATGTTCATCCTTCATTGTTACCTCAACATCGAGGGCCGTCTCCAATAGCTAGTGCCCTTCTCCGTGGAGACCAACTTACGGGCGTTACCATTATGTTAATGGATGAGGGAATGGATAGCGGCCCGATTTTGGCTCAGCGGGAAGTGAAGATTTCTTTTGAGGATACTACTGGCTCACTCATACAAAAATTGGCTGAGATAGGAGCTGAGCTTTTGCTGGATACCTTGCCCGGGTGGCTTGATGGGAAGCTCAAGCCACAAGCCCAAGACGAGACTCAGGCTACTTATAGTAAGTTGATAACCAGCAAAGACGGCAAGATAGATTGGCATCTTCCAGCGGTGGAGCTTTGGCATCAGATAAGGGCTTTCAATCCTTGGCCGGGCTGTTATACTTGGTGGCGAGGTAAACGGCTCAAAATCCATGAGGCTGTCTCTCTTAGCAAGGCAGGAAATGGCGAAGTAGGAAAAGTGATAGCCTTGCAGCAGCCGGTTAGTGTCGGGGTGGTGACTGGAAAGGGTATTCTAGAGCTTCGGCAGATTCAGC
>CAZQBR010000090.1:0-2135 GCA_964591975.1 uncultured Dehalococcoidales bacterium | reverse complement strand
GGGGAAGAATTTGTTCGAGGGCAAAGGAGCTTTATTGGTTCTATCTTGGGGTAGAAATTATGGAGGACTTTAAGGAAGCTACCATTGCCTTCGGGGGGAAGAGAGGACCTCGCTTTCAAGATTTGTATCAACGGATGCCGCTTAGTCAACTGGCATCATAATCCATTGCTAACTAACTGTGTGGCAGGTTGGGTTTGTCCCGGTGGCACGGGCGCTGGCTATCCAGAATTTGCCTGCCTCAATGGCCCAGAATACGGCTACAAAAACCCGGCTGTTTTCTACTAGGCCTGCTCCTGCGATTGCTTATTTTACCGGAATTGGCACTTTCGCAGCTTGGCATTACGGGAAAGCAAAGTCACTGCCGCAATGCTGGCCAATGCTGTTGACGACCGCACTTCGTGCATATGCTACTTTGGTGGTGATACCACACCTCAATTGCCTCCTTCCATTCGTGTGGCTCGACTGGCGTTGCGGCAGAGCAAGGGCGGGATCCTCTGTACCCCAGTTCATGATGCGTGATTTGCCTGCTACTTCCAAATGGCATGCCGAGGAATGCCTGGCAGAGGCGAAAGCACAGGGATTAGGGAGGGTCAGGCCCGGCAATGTTTATCTTTTGAGCGACGCATACTAAGGTGGAGTAGCAAAAGTCTCTAATTTTCACCGCCTTACGGAAGTGCACTACAGAGTTGGCGCATCTTGATGTATAGATAATTTCCTTATAAACTTCAATTGATGGATTCTTTCCAAGGAGATGAAAAATGGATTTCGGATTAAGCGAAGAACAAAATATGATAATAAGCGTGGCACGACAGATGGCTGACGATTTTGAAGAGGAAGAAAAAAGACTCGAAGAGGAAGGACTAGAGCAGGCTGATTATTTGAAAAAGAAGCTTGCGCAGCTAAATTTCACCGGAATGACTCTATCAAGTAAATATGGTGGTCAGGGATGTGGAAACTTAGAAGCTGTTTTAGTCTTGGAACAGTTAGCACGAAAATGTCCCAGCTTAGCGGGAATATTCCACGAGACAAACTTTGGTCCCGTAAGGCAGATTGACTTTTGGGGGTCTGCTTATCTTAAAGAAAAATATATCCCGCCAGTTTGTAATGGAGACAGGCTAATTTCTATTGGTATGACTGAGCCCGAGGCTGGCTCTGCATTAACAGACTTGAAGACAAAAGCCGAATTAAGAGGGGATTCTTATATGCTTAACGGGCAAAAAAGATTTGTTAGCGCAGTTGGAGTATCTGATAGCTACATGGTTTTTGCCAGATTAACGGAAGAAAGGGGTGCAAGAGGTATCGGGACAATCATAGTAGATAAAGATACTGTAGGGTTTAAGCTTGGCCGACGAGAGAGAATGATGGGGCATAACACAATGTCTCAGCGGGATCTAATCTTTGAGGATGCACTTGTGCCAAAAGGGAATTTAGTTTTGACGGCAGGAGAATTTGCAAAAGCGATGCTATGTTTTGATATTGAGAGGGTTGGAAATGGGACTATCTCTCTGGGAATTGGTCAAGGGGCATTAGAAAGCTCCATAGAATATTCACAGCAGAGATATCAATTTGGTAAACCTATTTGTGAATTTCAGGCTATTCAGTTTATGTTAGCGGATATGACTATGATGGTTGAGGCAGCAAGATTACTGCTTTATAAGGCTGCATCAAATTCAGGGAAGGGCTTTCCTAGCAGGTTGGAAAGCTCCGTTGCGAAGTGCTACTCAAATGAAATGGCTAAAAAGGTAACGGATCTCGCATTGGAGATATTTGGTGGTTATGGTTACTCCAAGGATTATCCAATAGAGATACTGCTAAGAGATTCAAGAGGTTGGGCTATAGCCGCAGGAACTCCTCAAATGCAGAGAATAGGCATAGCCTCGGCTCTATTAAAGAGACGTTTTGATCAGAGGAAATAAGGGTATTCGTTTAACTATCTCCGAACTTAATAAATAGGATTACGCTGTTTTTGAGAGGTGGTAATATCGGCCTACGTGCCATCTGGGGGATGCCTGGCAGTAGAAGCTTAAGGACTGAGAAGAGTGAGGTTCGGACGTCATGGTAGGGTGGCGAAGCTCGTTCACAATGTGCCTGTTATAGGACTGACCAGACACGAATATATCTAAATCTAAGGAGGC
>CAZQBR010000089.1:0-6514 GCA_964591975.1 uncultured Dehalococcoidales bacterium | reverse complement strand
ATGTTAATGATGCCTTCGGCACTGCCCACCGGGCTCATGCTTCTACTGTGGGTGTGACTAAGTACCTACCAGCAGTAGCTGGCTTGTTAATGGAGAAAGAATTGGAGATTATGGGCAATCTCTTACATGATCCGGGGCATCCCTTCGCTTGCGTGATAGGTGGTGCTAAGGTGAGTGACAAAATGGGGCTATTACAAAACATGCTGAAAAGAATTGACCTTTTGCTTGTTGGTGGTGGTATGGCGGCTACCTTCCTAAAGGCACAAGGATACGGAGTAGGGCATTCCTCGGTGGAGGAGGACAAATTGAGCTTGTCCCAACTGTTATTGCAAGAAGCGGCGGACTGGAATGTCCCACTCTTGTTACCCATTGACGTAGTTGTAGTCGAAGGAGGAATTGAAGTTGGAGCTTTAACCAAGATAGTACCTATAACTAACATACCACCAAATAGCTGTATTGTTGATATTGGACCTCAGACCATCGAGCTTTTCTGTAATGAGCTGAGGAGATGCCTTACCATTATATGGAATGGACCTATGGGAGTATATGAAACACCTGAGTTTTCTCGAGGAACCAGGTCACTAGCTGGTTTCATATCCACCCTCGACGCTACCACTGTTATCGGAGGTGGCTCTAGTGCCGAGGTAGTTCAAGAAATGGGATTAACTGATAAGATGACTCATGTCTCTACTGGAGGCGGCGCCAGCTTAAGGTTTTTCGAGGGAGCTGTCTTACCCGGGGTGGAGGCTTTGCAGAATAGGGCTAATTAGAAAGTCCAAATCTGGAACCTTACAGGTTTTGACTTTAGGAGTCGGTTAGTATTTAGATATTAAGGATTAAGGTTTTTAGCTTATGCGAGTTCCCTTGGTTGCTGGTAATTGGAAAATGAACACTACGGTCACTGAAGCTGAAGAGCTTGTTTATGACATACTGGATATGCTGGATAGGATAAAGAGAGTAGAAAAAGTGCTCTGCCCGCCATTTGTGTCGCTGGCTGCAATAAATATGATGCTCCAGGGTTCATCTATTAAGCTAGGTGCTCAGAATATGCATTTTGAGATTAAAGGAGCTTACACTGGTGAGATATCTTCATTAATGCTTAGAGAACTGTGTGAATTCGTTATCCTGGGACATTCTGAGAGGCGGTGGTATTTTGGTGAAACTGGCGAGATGGTTAACAAAAAAGTTAAGTCAGCTTTAACTCAGGGACTTAAGCCCATCTTATGTGTTGGAGAAAGGCTTGAGGAAAACGAAACTGGGAGAACAGAGGAGGTAGTTAGGGAACAGCTGACAACAGCTTTGAATGGCATAAAGCCTACCGTTCTGAGCATAGCAAAAAATCTCGTAGTTGCCTATGAACCAGTGTGGGCTATTGGCACAGGCAAGGCAGCTAGTAGCAAGCAAGCAGCGGCTACTATCAAGCTTATCCGCAGCATTCTGGCTGAGCTATGGGGCAAGGATATAGCTCAAGATTTACGTATCCTTTATGGTGGCAGCGTTACCAGCAATAACATTGCTGAGTTTATTTCCCAGCCAGAAATTGATGGTGCTTTAGTTGGTGGTGCTAGCCTCAAAGCCGAAGATTTCTTGAGTATTGTTAACCAAACTGCTGAAATCAAGGAGAAACCTGTTTAAGAAGCATGTCATTGCAAACCCACCTATCGTCATTACAACCTCAACGTAGCAATCTCAGGCACTGCCTTGTTGCCATCGTTGGTCCTACAGCAGTGGGCAAAAGTGGACTCGCATTGAGCTTAGCCCAGGATCTGGAAACTGAGATAATAAGTGCCGATAGTCGGCAAGTTTATCGCTATATGGATATTGGCACAAATAAACCTACTTTGGCTGAAAGGACGTTAGTCCCTCACCACCTTATTGATGTGGTCAACCCTGATGGGGGCTTTAGCCTAGCTTTACATTGTCAGTTAGCTACTGAAGCAATCAAGTCTATCCAGCGCAAGGGCAAATTGCCGTTATTGGTGGGTGGCAGTGGCCTTCATATTTGGTCGTTGATAGAAGGATGGAAGATACCACCAGTGCCACCTAATTGGGAGCTAAGATGCCATTTAGAAGCTAGAGCAGTGCGGGAAGGTAGTCACATCCTTTATCAAGAGCTACAAGGCATTGACCCATTAGCTGCAGCCAAAATTCTCCCAGGCAATATTCGCCGAATTATAAGAGCCTTAGAAATCCACCATGCGACGGGACAGCTTCCTTCGCAATTATGGCATAAGGAAGCACCAGCTTTTCCTATTCTTATCCTCGGCTTAACTTCGGAAAGAAGCGAACTGTATAGCAGAATTGATTGCCGTGTTGATAAAATGATGGAGGGAGGACTCATTGAGGAAGTAGAAAGGCTGTTGGGAAGGGGCTATAATCCCTCATTGCCTTCTATGTCAGGCATAGGGTACAAGCAAATAAGCCAATTCCTTCGAGGTGAGATGCCCTTGCCTGTGGCTATTGATAAGATGAAGTATGAAACTCATCGGCTGGCTCGTCATCAATATGCTTGGTTTCGCCTCAGTGATGAGAGAATCCACTGGCTTGATGCTGATAATTCAGCCACAAAAGCGAGGAGCTTAATAGAAAATTTTTATGATGAAATTCTCTAAACTACAGGCTACGGGGAACGACTTCATCCTGGTAGATGCCAAAAGAGTGGGGATGGAGTGGTCAAATCTAGCTCAAGCTATGTGCCAACGTCACTTTGGCGTAGGAGCTGATGGCTTAATATTGGTGCAAAATTCCGAAGTTGCTGATTTGAAGATGCGTATCTTCAATCCTGATGGCTCTGAAGCTGAAGCCTGTGGCAATGGGCTGAGATGTTTGGCCAAGTATTCTATTGAAAGGGGCATAATTAGTAAAATCTCCTTTGCTGTAGAGACACTATCAGGAGTGAGGCAAGTCAAGGCCTATATCTCAAGGGATAGAGTGAGCCAAGTTAAGGTAAGTATGGGCACGCCTCAATTCCAACCTGAGCGAATTCCTGTGCTTCCTGCCGCTACAAACCCTGTTGCGATTGCGAGCCGAAAGCGAAGCAAGCTCAGCGAGATTTCTCATTCGTCCTCCGAACAGACTTCGCAATCTCAACCAATATTGAATTATCCTTTAGTGGTGAAGGGAAGGAAACTGACCTTATCACCTTTGTCTATGGGGAATCCTCATGCAGTGAGTTTTCTATCTGAGCCAGTAGTTGGTTTCCCTCTAGCTGAGATAGGGCCTGATGTGGAAAGACATCCCATATTTCCCAAAAGAGCAAATTTTGAGATAGCTAGAGTTTTGAACAAAGGGGAGATAGAAGCTAGAGTCTGGGAACGGGGTGTTGGAGAAACTCTGTCCTGTGGCAGCGGCGCCTGCGCTATAGCTGTGACTGCTCAACTGCTTAATTACACTAGAGATGTAGTTGACATAATACTTCCAGGAGGAACTTTAATTATATCCTGGGATAGGGTAGGGGAGGTATGGCTAACCGGTCCGGTAGAAGAAATTTTCACTGGGGAATGGCTCACTTAATGTGAGCTTAGAGGTGTCATTTGTGATTACTGCTTACGCGCCTGAAGCCAGTGTTATGGCCTCGAGGGTATCAATACATGGCAATACTCTTCTGGGGAGCGTTCAGAGGGAAAGCTATATCAAGCGCCTTTCTTATTTCCGTGCTGCTGGGTTTGAAAGAGGGGAAAAGGCAGGTATTCCTTATATGTGTGTCTGCCCTGCAAGAAGAAACGAGGGAAAGGAAATGAACTTCGACTCATCGCCTAATCAAGTAAAGTATGACTGCCCATGTGGAGGATAAAGTGATGCCATTCCCATAATATTAAAGCCTTATCAGATAGTGGGGCCAGAAAACAAACCCATTCCTCCACCTCGATTTCCCATCATTTATGATGGTGTGGATATTCAGCGTGCTATCGGGTTTCGCCATTTACGCGGTGAGAACCGCTATAGATACTATGAAATTTCAGGCAGGGTGAAGAATGTGGGTGACCCCATCGACGCCCTGTTGATACCCATAGAAGGCGAGAAATGGACCCAGAGAAAGGAACTGCATGCTAGCATATAAGCATTTACAAAAATTTATAGGAGAAAAGCAATGCAATTAGCGAGAAGACTTGATAGATTACCACCATACCTTTTTGTTGAAATAAATCAGAAAATCGCTGAGCTTCGAGCCAGAGGAGAGGACATAATTAGCTTTGCTACTGGCGATCCCGATTTACCTACACCATCCCATATTATTGAGCATATATGCCAGGCAGCACATGATTCTACTAATCATCGTTATCCTGAGACTGAAGGCCTGCCGGAGCTTCGTCAGGCTATTGCGCAATGGTACGAAAAGCGCTTTGGAGTTACCTTGGATCCGGAGAAAGAGGTACTGCCGCTCATTGGCTCCAAGGAGGGAGTTACGCACATAGCTCTGTGTTTCATCGACCCCGGAGATATGGCTTTGGTACCTGACCCAGCATACCCGCCACTCTCCATGGGCATCGTATTAGCTGGTGGTGAGCCTTATTTCATGCCTTTGAGAGAGGAAAATGATTTCTTACCTGATTTTGGAGCTGTTCCTGAGGAAATAGCCAACAACTCTAGGCTTATGTGGCTAAATTACCCCAATAACCCTACGGGAGCCACAGCTGGGCTTGGCTTCTTTGAGGAGGCAATCCATTTTGCCCAGCAGCATAACTTAGCAATTTGCCACGATGCTGCCTACACAGAGGTGGCTTTTGAGGATTATCGCCCACCGAGTTTTATGCAAGTATCGGGAGCCAAGGAGGTCGGGATGGAATTCCACTCCTTATCTAAGACCTATTGCATGACAGGATGGCGGATAGGCATGGCAGTAGGCAATGCTGAAATGATAGACGCCTTGTTCAGGGTTAAGTCCAATCTGGATTCAGGTATTCCTCAGGCAATTCAGTATGCTGCTATTGAAGCTATGCGTGGTCCTCAAGATTGTACAGCTAATCACAATGCTATTCTCCAACAGCGCCGAGATAAATTGGTGAAGGTTCTTAATGAAATAGGGATAGAAGCTAGAGTACCCAAAGCCACTTTCTACATTTGGGCTAAGGTTCCCCAAGGCTATACCTCATTAGATTTCACCAAGAAATTACTTGATGAAGCCAGGATTGCTGTGGTTCCAGGCCTTGGTTATGGAAAGGAAGGGGAAGGTTATATCAGGTTCTCCTTGACTATTCCTGATGACTGCTTGGAGCGAGGAATAGACCGCCTATCAACTTGGTATAGGAGGGATAGATAAAGCGGAAACTTTTCGCTACGCAAACTAGGGCAGAGCAAGCATTCTTGGTAGGGGTGGAGAGTAAAGCTCCTAACCATAATTTGTCAGCCGCTGATTCCTTACAGGAGTTACGTTATTTAGCCAAGGCCACCGGTGTTGACATAGTAGGCATGCTTGTTCAAAAGCTAAATGTGCCCTCGCCCACTCATTACATAGGTAAAGGCAAAATTGCTGAACTAGTTAGCCTTAAGGAGCAAACCTACTATGACACAGTGATTTTTGATGATGAGCTATCACCACGGCAGCAGAGAAACCTTGAGGAAGCGCTAGAGGTTAAAGTTATTGACCGCACTGCTCTCATTTTGGACATATTTGCTAGACAAGCTCGAACCCGTGAAGGGCAGCTTCAAGTTGAATTAGCCCAGCACCAATATCTCCTGCCAAGACTCCTGGGTCAGTGGAGCCATTTAGAGCGTCTTGGTGGGAGCATTGGCACTAGAGGTCCTGGCGAACCACAGTTAGAGACTGATCGCCGCCTCATCCATAAACGTATCAATCATCTTCAACGTGAGATAGAGAATGTAAGGCGACATCGAGCCCTTTATAGAAGGAGACGCAAGGAGAGGGGTGTGCCAATCGTAGCTATTGTGGGCTATACTAATGCGGGTAAAAGTACTTTGTTTAATGCCTTAAGCAAAGCTGGTGTGGTTGTAGAAGACAAGCTCTTTTCTACTTTGGATCCCGTAACCCGTCGTTTAACTTTACCTAATGAACAACAGTTCTTAATTACCGATACCGTAGGCTTTATTCATAAACTTCCGCTATCGATCGTTGCAGCCTTTCGAGCCACTTTGGAAGAGCTCGCTGAGGCTGACTTGCTTCTGCATGTAGTTGACATAACGCATAAAAACGCAGCTAATCAGTACCTCACAGTAGAAGAGGAACTCAACAAGCTGAACCTTAAAGACAAACCCAGAATCACGGTATTCAACAAATTAGATTTAGCTCTAAGCAGTGAAGCAGAGCTAAAAGCTTTAACCCTTGTTCCTTGTATTAAAGGACCAATCATGCTTCTAAGCAAAAACATGGCTCTTATCTCTGCTGCTAAGGGCTGGGGAATAGATAAACTTCTGAGCAAGGTGGTATGCTATCTTGCAGCAGAAACGTGAATAGAAACAGATATTCAGCAGCACGTGATTTCAAATCAAGGTGGTTCTCTGGCATTCCATTAGTTATAACTCTGCTGATTCTGCCTAGCTGCACTCAGCCAAGAAT
>CAZQBR010000088.1:4335-6543 GCA_964591975.1 uncultured Dehalococcoidales bacterium | reverse complement strand
TTGTTACCTCAGATACCTTGCTGCATCTGTATCATATCCAGTTCAATGAAATATTAAAGCGTCTTGAGGAGGAAGAATTTTTTGACGAGCTTATTGACATGAGCCTGGTGATGATGGAGAGAGCAAAGCCAACGCCAACAGCAACACTACCTCAGCCGAAGCCTGTGGTAGGCTATGTCGAACCAGTTCCTGAGTTTTATGGTCGCATGCTGGCGCTTACTAAGATGACAAAGAAGGGTTTAGCCCAGCTTGACGCTTTGAGCGATGAAGAAAGACCGCGGCTGGAGAGTTTAGAAAACATTCTCAACAAGTTGATCAGGATATCCAAGTATGAGCTAGAGGGTGAGGAGCTAAGCGAAAGCGATTATGCATTCATCAGGGGTTTTGGCGGGCAACTCGACTCTATAATCACTGGCGTTGAAGCCAATCTGTAATTGTGTCTGCCACTTGGATGTGAACAATATAAATCAGGAGGCCGCACCTTTAAACAGCATCTTGTTAGTCGTAGTAGTATCCTCTTCTCCTTCTAATAGCGAGGCTTATTACTATGATGAGTAATAACAGCGCAGCAGATATGGCAAACATCGCCCATCGCGGCAGCCACCCGGCATGGAATGATTGTGTCTCCGACCAGTCTCCTTCGTTACCTGCGGCGTCTATAGCTTTTACCCTCCAATAGTAGCCGCCGTAGGATAAGGCGTGCTCCTGGGGCAAGATATAGGCAGCGGTGTCGTCAATTGGGCCAGGATTTCCACTGGCGATAGAGGTAGAAACCACAGGAGCGCTGAAATCCATGCTATTGGCTATTTGCAGATTATAGCTCTTGATTCCACTGGCATCAGTCACTGTAAGCCATTCAAATTTGGGGCATATTTTGCCAGCAAAGTTATCTAGTAGGCTCCCGATCTTCTCGGCATTAATGGGCGAGATGAGACTTGGTTCATCAGGTAGAGTCTCCTCCATACGAAAGATTGCAGAACAGGTCGAATTTCCATCATAAGTGGCACTAATCTGCTGGTTGCCATGCTCTCCATTGGCAGTGAAAGTTACAGTAGGAAGATTACCGTTGTCATCAGTAGTGGCACTAGACGTCTGGTCTTGGTAACTGATTTTTATCATAATGTTGGGGTCGAAAGCGGTGCCTATAACGCTGAAGGTTTGCCCCGCATAACCCATAGCTGGGCTCAGGTATATACCCGGCCCTACGGTAAAAGTAGCCGAAGCAATTGCAGTGCTTGAGCTGTCATGAAAAACCTCAATAAGATGGCTGCCTCTAGCGCAAGGAGGGATAGTGAAGTTCAGCGGCCCCCAATTGCCATATTCATTGACATTCCCATCAGCAAGTTCCTCTGAGTCGCCATATCTTAAGCTGACGTCGCCTTCGTCCCTGGCGAAGCCAGCACCACTTGCGGCGATGGTATCGCCAACATAGCCTGAATCCGAACTCAAAACCATGCTAGGCCGTACCTTAAAACTAGCTTCGTCATTATTAACTTCGTCCAAGGTACTTTCCTCATCGTTGTAGTAGACATCTATGCTATGAATTCCTCTCGCTGAGGCAGGCACGGAGAATTCCTGTTCCCAACTACCAAGGGTACCAGCCTGAGTTACAGGGAAATCAACATACGGGCTGCTATCCAATCCGGAGTGGGGATTGGTGTCGAGGTAATACCTGATATTGATGCCAGTTCCCTCGCTGGGAAACCCGCTGCCTTCTAGCTTCACGATATCTCCCACGTGACCTGATTTTTCATCCTGGCTTATCTTTGGCTTAACAATGAACTCTGCCGTAGCAATCATACTGCTCCCGGTCCTGGCCTCGACATAGTGATATCCCTGGGAACTCTCTGGAATGGTGATAGATGTGGTGAATGTAGTCTGGCAACGGCAGCTCCCTCTTTCTACTGAAGTTTCATCTTGTAATTCCTCGTCGTAGTAAATATAAACTGTTTTCCCGGCAGTGAAACCTTTGCCAGAGATTTCTATCTTGTCGCCCATATAGCCTTCGTCTTCGGAGAGCTTGATTGTGGTGCTGGCTTGAACAGGAGTAGTGAGAGCAGGGATTGCCAGAAGGCAGATGGCAAAGGCAATAATCAAACGAGGCAGAAACTTCATGGTGCAGACTATTATAAAACAAATCGCCATTTTATGCAGGTTTTGTAGGGTTCTCGTTATGCCTTACAGGGTTTTGCGGTGAATCTAGCCTCG
>CAZQBR010000088.1:0-4235 GCA_964591975.1 uncultured Dehalococcoidales bacterium | reverse complement strand
GAATAGCACTGGAGGTTTGTGAAAAAGTGAACGAGCCTTGGTTGATGCTAGATCTAGCGATAGCCTTTGGTGCCGCTTTAGGCGGTGGTTTAATTGCCAGATTGTTGAAGCAGCCTGCACTACTTGGCTACCTTATAGCAGGCATTGTCATTGGCCCCCATGTCTTGGGCTTGATACGGAGCGCCGAGGGCATACAGACTCTAGCCACTATTGGTATAGTGCTGCTCCTTTTCACTTTGGGGATAGAATTTTCCTTCCACGAACTGAAACGAATAAGGAACGTAGCTGTTTGGGGTGGCCTCGTCGAGATAGCATCCATTACCGCCTTGGGGATGCTTGTCGCTATATTTCTATTGGGGCAGAGCTTTCGAGAAGCGCTAATTTTCGGTTTTCTAATTTCTCTTAGCAGCACCATGGCTGTGCTTGGCATGCTGGTTGATAGAGGCGAAGCGAACTCGGTGCATGGGCGGATAATGATAGGCATCCTGCTATTTCAGGATATCACTGCTGCCTTTGCCATGTTTATCTTGCCAGTGATGGGAACAGGTAATGGGAATTCGTTACCCATACTAGGCATGGCTTTTCTCAAAGCTGGAGCTTTCATTGCTCTGGTATTAGTTGTTGGCGTCTGGGTGATACCCCGCATATTGAGGCGCGTCGCCCTGCGGCAGTCTAGAGAGCTTTTTATCCTTTCCATTGCTGCATTGTGCTTGGGAGGCGCTTTTGGTGCTTACTACTTTGGCTTATCTGCAGCTTTGGGTGCGTTCGCCGTAGGTCTCATGGCAAGCGAATCGGACTTTGCCCACCAGGCACTTGGCGATATGGTACCGCTGCGAGATTTATTCGCAGCATTATTCTTTGTATCAATTGGCATGCTCATAGATTTACCATTTTTGGCAGGTAACATTATGCCCCTGTTCATATTGGTAGCAATCATAATTCTGGCTAAATTTGCCATCTGCTCAGGCGTTACCCATATGTTCGGCTATCGAGGCAAAACGGTGCCGCTAGTAGGTGCAGGCATGATACAGGTTGGTGAATTTAGCTTTGTGCTGGCACAACTAGGCCTTGAGGCAGGTGTAGTCGCTGGACATACCTATTCACTGATACTTGGCAGTGCTGTAATTACTATAATCCTCACACCATTTGTTTTTGCCTTGACCTCCAAAATCTGTATCAAACGGAGGGAAGTTATGCAAGTTGCTAGTGGAGGTAAAAGGCAACTTGCTACAGGAACCCCGAATTTGACCAACCATGTAATCCTCTGTGGTCATGGTCGCGTAGGAAAAAGTATTGCTCGGTTTCTCAGCCAACTAGCTATTCCATATGTGGTTACTGACCTTGACCCCAAAACTGTCTCTGAACTCAGAGAAAGAGGAGTTTCTTGTGTTTATGGAGACGCAGGTAACCCGAATGTACTTTATGAAGCGGGAATCAAAGACGCTAGAGTTCTGGTACTAGCCATTGCTGACCCGGTGGCGGTCAGGCTTGCTCTTGACCATGCCCAGCGAATTAACCCAAGTCTAGACATAATCGCCCGCGCCCACAGCAGTTCTGAGTTTGAATTTTTGCAAAAGAGGGGTGTCCCCGAAGTGATTCGACCCGAAATAGAGGCTGGTATAGAAATTACACGCCATATCTTATACCAATTGAAGGTTCCTGTGGCTACGATTGAGGACATTCTTTCTAGTCAGAGAAAAATATACCCTATGTGAGCTGCGATTTGAAATTGGCACGTTAGATGCTGAGTTTTGTGATGTGGTCACTTAAAACAAGAGGGGGCTGTAATGAGGGTTGGGGACTAGTGACTCGACTTATAGTTATGCTGGCCCAGGTGAATATTACATTAGGGTAGAAGCGGGTAGTATTAAAAACTGGGAAATAGTTATAAAGCCAGCATAAGGGTGAGGGAAACAAGGTTATGACACATCAAGCTGTGGAGAATGTCCCACGCCTCCGACAAAGCTTCAAGCTACCCTCAAACTTCACCGGCTGCTTAACATTTGAATTGGCACTGAGCAATCTTAAGTTTTGCTTATTATCCTCGGAACAGACCCTTAACTTTGTCCATGAAGGATTTAGAGCCTGCTTTTTTAAGAAAGCCCGCCCATTCTGCTTCGGCAGCAGCTTTTCGCTTCAGGTCTTTCCTTGTCTGCTGCATTAGTTCGAGGACTCTTTTTTCCTCACCAGCATCGAGCCAGAAGCCATGTCCCTCAGGGCAAAAATCGAGTTCTAAGTCGTAATAGGCACGATAATCAAAGGCAGTCATCGGTCGGTGGCATCTGGGACATAAAAGCTCACTGGTTCGGGGACTATAGACCAGTGTTCCTTTGAGTTCATCGGCCTCGAAGACATTGTCTTCGAGTTGATCAAGTTCTGGATAGTCTAACCACATACCTTGGCAATTTGGACATCTATCAATTTCAATTCCCTTATATTGCTCTATCGTTAGTTCGCCGTTACAGCGTGGGCAATTCATATTTCAATCCTCCTTTAGTTTGTTTGATTAGGTAAGCTTATTGTATCATAGGGTAAATTTGTTTGGTTTGAGACAATCCAGTGAAGATATATACCAGGAGAGGTGACGAAGGTGAAACCAACCTCCTTTATGGTGCGAGGGTGGCTAAATCCGACACCCGATGCGAAGCTTATGGCACTATAGATGAGGCGGTTTCAGCACTGGGATTGGCCAGGAACTCTTGCCAACCTGAAGTCAACGATATTGTGTTCGCTTTGCAACAGGATTTATTTGTAGTAGGGGCAGAGTTGGCAACCCCGCTAGAGCACTACCCTGATTTAGCGGCAAAGGGGAGAGTGGTCAAGCCAGAGATGGTGCAAAGACTGGAGAACTTAATAGATGATTTTGCAGCTAGGATTGAGATACCTCACGAGTTTGTTATTCCTGGTGCTTGCGTAAGCTCGGCAGCTTTAGATGTCGCCCGAACAATTATCAGGCGTGCTGAGAGAAGAGCAGTGGCTTTAAAGGAAGCAGGACAATTGGCCAATGAAGAGGTGCTGAAATATCTCAATCGCCTGTCTGACCTAGTTTTCATCTTAGCTCGTTACCAGGAGAAGGTTGCCAATGGAGATAATCCCAGCTATTGACCTTAGAGGTGGCAAATGCGTTCGATTGTACCAAGGCGATTATAATCAGCCAACTGTCTTTGGTAGCGAACCGGCAGCAGTAGCTTTGAAGTGGTATTCCCAAGGGGCACAATGGCTTCACGTGATTGATTTAGATGGGGCAGCTGTGGGAAAGCCAAGAAATATAGCAGTGGTCGAGGAAATAATGAAAGAAAGCAGCTTGCTAGTAGAGTTGGGTGGCGGCATCAGGAGAGAAGACGTAGTAGCGGATTTGCTACAGAAGGGGGTGAGTCGCACAATTCTAGGAACAGTAGCCGTGGAAAATCCCGAATTGGTAAAAAAGCTTTGTCAGCGATTTGGGGAAGCAATAGTAGTGAGCCTTGATGCCCGAGATGGCAAAATAGCTATTCATGGGTGGCAAAGAGATACGATTATTGATGCTTTAGAGCTAAGTCGAGAGATGGTGGAGGCCGGGGTGAGGCGGTTCATTTATACCGACATAAAAAGAGACGGCACCCTCAGCGAGCCTAATTTTAATATGGTAAGCAGATTGCTTACTGAAGTAAAGGTCCCTATCATTGTGGCTGGAGGTATCTCTAAGTTGGAACATTTACACAGGCTTAAGGAGCTGGGAGTAGAAGGAGTTATTATAGGCAAAGCTCTTTATACTGGAGATATTAATCTGGAAGAAGCTATAATTAAAGTATCTTAAAAAGTAACCCCCCATGTCATTGCGAGAAGCTATGGCAACGAAGCAGTCTTGAGAATGACCTTGAGGTTGTTCCGCTCCACTCGCAACGACAACGGAGGAGCCGGAGGTTGAATGTTAAAGTTCGATGATAACGGTTTGATTCCAGCCATTACTCAGGATGCCAGGAAGGGTGAGGTTCTTACGCTGAGCTATATGAACAAGGAGTCGTGAAAGCGGACCGTGTCCAGCGGAGATGTTTGGTTCTATAGCCGCAGTCGGCAGGAATTATGGCATAAAGGAGAAACTTCAGGTAATTTCCTCAGGTTGAGGTCCATTATCAAGGATTGCGACAGTGATACCCTTCTTGTTCAAGCCGAGCCTACAGGACCGGTGTGTCACACAGGCAATCGGACTTGCTTCTTTCAGCAATTGGAAAAGGAAGATACAGCTTAATAGCCAA